>JBBDTA010000137.1:0-2769 GCA_040904605.1 Paenibacillaceae bacterium | reverse complement strand
AGATAATATGTTAATGATTCCACTGTGTAACGCCATCCTTGGTGATGAGCGCAAAGATGAGCGCTTGTGGATTAGTCGGTGTTGAGGCGAATGAATAAGCTGCTTTTACTTTTGCAATCACAGCTTCAATGTCGCAACGATGATCATCGTTATAATGTAACTCTAGCAAGGTATCTCCAGCTTTCACCTGATCTCCTACTTTTCTATGTAATACAACACCCGCGCTCAGATCAATCATACTGTCTTTAGTTTCTCTGCCAGCACCGAGCAGCATCGCGGCTTTCCCAATCTCTTCAGCTTCTATAGCTGCTATCCAACCATCGTGGTCTGAGGATACTGTCATACAATGAGCAGCTTGAGGAAGAAGAGCTGGTTGACCAATAATGTCGATCCGACCACCCTGCGCTTCAATAAGCTCCTTGAATTTATGTAGTGCTTGTCCATTCGCGATGAGTTGAACTAATTGCTCTCTAGCCGCTTCATAGCTATCAGCCTTCTGTCCTAATAGTAGCATGTAAGCACCGAGAAATAGACATAGCTCCCTGAGATCATCAGGGCCCTCGCCTCTTAATGTCTCAATTGCTTCTTTGACTTCAAGTGAGTTGCCAATTGCCAGTCCAAGGGGTTGATCCATGCTACTAATAATCGCAATCGTCTCTCTCCCCACCTGAGTACCGATGGCAACCATAGCTTTGGCAAGCTCAATGGAGTCGTCCATTGTCTTCATGAAGGCGCCTGCCCCGGTTTTCACATCTAAGACAATAGCATCCGCCCCTGCTGCAATCTTCTTACTCATAATTGAGCTAGCGATGAGCGGAATAGATTCTACGGTTGCGGTTACATCGCGGAGTGCATATAATTTTTTGTCCGCGGGTGTCATATTCCCTGTCTGACTGATGACCCCTACCCCACAACGATTCACTTGCTCAAAGAAGGCTTGCCGGTCAAGCTCAACTTGGAAGCCTTCAATAGACTCTAGCTTATCGATGGTTCCACCCGTATGTCCAAGTCCGCGTCCAGACATCTTCACAACAGGAACTCCAGCCGCTGCGACAAGAGGTGCAAGCACTAGTGTAGTCGTATCGCCTACTCCACCAGTGCTATGTTTATCCACCTTAACACCACGAATTGGTGATAGATCGAATTGATCCCCAGACCCCGCCATGGCCATAGTAAGATCTGCCGTTTCTCGGGCATTCATGCCTTGGAAGTAAACAGCCATCGCCCAGGCTGACATCTGATAATCTGGAATACTGCCATCACAATAATGTTCGATCAGGTAACGAATTTCGTTCGTTGATAGCTCGCCACCGTCTCTTTTTTTCTGTATCAGGTCAATTGTTCTCATTCAACGTTCACCTCATCGTCCGTCGAACCACTATCAGTTGTCCATTTCCTTCAAGAAAGCCCGCACCAACGACATAAACCGCGGCTTCGTCTGCTCTGCCACAGCCATCACCTGTTCATGCGATAATGGCGCTAACTCTTCACCGATTGCCATATCGGTTATGCATGTAATACCAAGCACACGTAAGCCTGCGTGCCGAGCAGCGATGACCTCACCTACCGTTGACATGCCAATCGCATCTCCACCCATTAGTGCTAGCATGGTGAGCTCACTTGGTGTCATATAGGTAGGACCCGTGATGCCGCAGTATACACCTTCTCGAAGCTGATGATCAGCTCCTCCAGCGGGAGAAATCCGATCAGACAACTGCTTCACCAGAATCCCATAATCCCGATCGTATGCTTGAGACATATCTTGGAATCGCACACCCAAAGCTGGATCATTCGGTCCAATTAACGGATTGTCTCCAGTGAGATTAATATGGTCCTGTATTAACATTAAATCGCCGGCACGGAATGACTTATTCATCCCACCAGCAGCATTAGTCACAATTAAACTGCTCACACCAAGACGCTTCATCACGTAGACAGGGAATACAACCTTCTTCATCGAATGCCCTTCATAATAGTGAGAGCGACCCTGCATGATGATGACGCGCCGTCCTTCTAATGTGCCAATAACGAACCGACCTGCGTGTCCCTCCACCGTTGAACGAGGAAAATGGGGAATAGCTGCATAATCAATAACCAATGGATGATCGACATGATCAGCTAATTCACCTAGACCTGACCCAAGAATCATGCCAATTTGCGGTGTGAATTTATGGTGATCAGATGCTCCCTCGAAAAAATTGGCCATCATAAATTCCACATAAGCTGATGCCTCAATGATTTGCTCAGTATAGGTTAATTCACTATTGTCTTCACTCATGTAAGCACCTCCGGTATAGCTCTTCCACGGAAAACCACTACACCCGCGGAATAATCCCTTTGACCAATCGAATAAACTTGTCCTTCACACGCTCCGCAGTTTCCATCACCTCATGGTGAGATAACGGCTGGTCCAGAATGCCCGATGCCATATTCGAAATACAAGAGATACCCAATACCTTCAGCCCAGCATGTCTAGCAACAATAACCTCAGGCACGGTTGACATACCTACAGCATCAGCACCTAATAAACGCATCATACGAATCTCAGCTGGAGTTTCATACGAGGGTCCTAATAAACCAATGTATACACCCTCTTGTAGAGCAATGCCTTGTTCTACAGCTACCTGCTTCGCAATATCCCGCAATCCCGTGTTATAAGCATCCGACATATCTGGAAAACGTACGCCCAGTTTATTATCATGCGGTCCGATCAGAGGGTTACGAGACATGAAATTGATATGATCTTGAATCAGCATTAAATCACCTGGT
>JBBDTA010000136.1:16014-21476 GCA_040904605.1 Paenibacillaceae bacterium | reverse complement strand
ATGTGAAGTCATTGACTTCTGCGGGACACATTCATTTGTATTTGTTATAATATTAACATTATATAGTAAGGGAGAGTATCTCATGTTAAAAGAACTTCTTCCATATCTTGGGTTAATAGGTGTTATAGTAGGGGTAGTATTAAATCATTTCATAGATTCCAAAAAAACAAATAATATTAAAAATAGTGATAGAAAAATAGCAGCATACTATGAACTCACTGGTATTAAAATAATAATCCCACAGCAATACTATTCATGCTACGAAGCGCAAATCACACACGAAATGCATAAACATAAATGGATTCTAGAAGGGGCGGATAATAATTCATTTGATAAAGAACAGACTATTTTTTGGATGAATAAGGCTAATGATCGAAATGAACAATTAGCTAATTCATTAAGATTACTTTATGAAAAATTAGGAAGCGCACGTATAGCATTTAGTAAAAACGAGGTTATAAGCGAAAAAATTGATACTATTATCATGAAGCCATTGTATCAAGAGTTATCAATAAATATCCAACCGGAAAATGTAGAAGAAATTAAAAATTGGGGCGAATCAACCCTAATAAAAATTAAGGAAATAGCCAATAAGCGTTATGGGCAACCCTTAGATGAATTACTCGACTACATGAAAAAAGATTTAAAGATCTAATATTATTTTGGTTTTCAATGATTTCGCTTAACGTTTCCGTGTTCACGACGTCCTTTCATTCTAAACTGCCCAATCACACGACTAGTGTGATTGGCTGGCCGCGATGCGGTTGAATGAAAGGATGTGGTGAGTTGCCACCTGGTCGGATCCTTCCGACCAGTGCCGAACCTGAGGGGCGTATGCCCCGATACGTGAACATATTGTTAGGCGATGGTGCTGCCTTCTCTGATATTTCAATCAAAAACAACAATCCGACACCTCAATACAATCAGTCATGGTGTCGGTGCTATCTCTTCTTCTTATTCGTCTCTTCCTTCAATCTCTTTGCTTTAAGTAGTCGAAACATCTCTAAGTTGTCCTTCAAATGCTTGGCTTCCTCTTCTGTTAATTCTTCTTGTTCTCCGTTTACGCAAATTTTATTCGTTTTCTTCTTTCCGTTCGGTAGCTCCCCAGTAAGTAACCAATCCACTGAAACGTCGTACAAACTGGAAAGCTTTTGAAGAATTTCGTTATCCGGTTGAGATTTATCGTTCTCATACTTTGAAATGGTTGTAAAATCTATCCCTAAACGATTAGCTACCTGGGTTTGAGTAAGCTGCTTTTTATTTCTTGATTGTTTCAATCTTCCTCCGAATGTCATGGCTTTGATCACCTCTAACATTCAGTATAAGGGTTTTGAACTATCTCCAAAATATACTTGAAGATTATTCAAATTAGCGCTTGTTATTTGATGTTAATTCAAGTTATGATTAGGGTAATTGAAACTTCTTCAATAGGGGATGGTTCTTATACTCTTTATTCATCACTCAATCTGGATATGGCTTCTAGGTATTCCTTCGATATTAATTGCAATAGTGCTTGAAGTTAAAACTCGTAGTCGCCATAATAACTGTATCAAAGGGGGATGTAAATAAATGAAAGTTCTCTGGATTCTTCCTGATGATTCCACAATTGAAAATACGATCGTCGATATTGAGCAATTGATGTTTCTCTTGAGGTTGGTTAATGGTGTTTCTATCAACGGTTTATCTTATCAATTACATCATACCGAATTAATGATGGAGAAAGAAAACATCTCAATGTCTATATTGTTGAAATAATGGTTTTATCCTGATTTGCAGCACTTTCGCCTAACGTTCGTGTGTTCACGACGTCGACCCTATTAAAAATCATTATATCTTTGTGGTCTATCTGGTCTTTTTTCTGCTGGTATTGACTCAATTAGTCTTGGTCTGAAAATGATATAAAGTCCCCCGATGCTTTCGGATCGCTATTGACAATAATCATACTATAATTGGGAACTCGCAGTAAAGCCAACTGTTCAAAAGCTACCGATTCCGATACCGTCCCGGTGTCAGGCCAACGATCTGGCGGAAGAAGCGGCAGAAGTGCACGCTGGATGAGAATTGTAGGCGCTGAGCGAATGGGCTGAAGGTTACACGATGCGTTTCGGACTTGTCCAGGTCGATTATAATAGCTTAGTTCGCACACCCAAGGACAGCTTCTACTGGTACAAGAAGGTCATCGCTAATAACTGGTTAGAAGTGTAACATCAGCTTCCGAAATCGCCACAATCCGGAGATTGACATTCCATCTCATTTTGCAGGTTATCCAGCAGGCTCTTAATCTCCACCTTAGGAATATGCTCTCCAATTAACACTAGAACATCCGGCGTGTCCTTCTTTGGAGTAATCCTCAGATAATCAGATTCTCGGTAGGCATATTGGAAGAGAAAGCGACTCTCTTGTGGCGTATCCGTAAAGCGTAGAACGCCCTTAGCCCGATACACTGAATGCGGCAGCTCACTAATAAATTGTTCAAACCTCACACTATCCACTGGACCGTCAAAATAATGCGTATATACCATCACGTGATCATGCGAATGATGTGTATGGCTGGCCTGCGAAGGGTAGTGGTTATGGTCTACTTTATGCGCCAATTGCCGTTTTACATTCAATCGATCTGGATCGAGTAACGTGGGGTCAACATCACACTGAATCGTTTCGATTAAGGTGGCAGTCGTGTTAATATCCCTCACGACTTTCTGCAGATCCGATAATTCAGTTGAATCCACGCGGTCCAGCTTATTGAGCAGAACGACGTCGGCACAGCGGATTTGCTCCTTCATCAGCTTGTAGGTTTTGCCAATTCCCTTCTCGGCAAGCTCCAATAGGTGCGGTCCATCCACGATAATGACTACTAGCTGGAGATGTATTCGGATATATAATGAAGCTTCTGTTACTCCATCTATTAATTCAAGCGGATTTGCTGCTCCGGTAGATTCAATGAGAATGACATTCGGGTGTTCTTGCTCCACCAGATTCATGATGGTCGTGCCCAAATCTCCACGTATCGTACAGCATATACAGCCACTTAACATCTCTGCCATTGGGATACTCTCATTGATCATCAATCCATCAAGGTTAACATCACCGAGTTCATTCATGATGACTGCGACTTGTTGATTCATTCCTTTATAATACTCAATCCATTTGGTTAATAGAGTCGTCTTGCCACTACCGAGAAAGCCGGATATTACGACGACCGGGGTTATTTGATTAGGATCACTCATGGTATTCACCTCTTTAAAGTTTAATCACGAAAGAGTATGATGGAGATGTATTGTTCAAGCCAGATTATATCTCATACGTCTATAGGAGGCCATATAATGAGCAACAACTACGCAAGAGAAGGTCTATATCAAGATGAAGAAGCGATCCTAATTGGATTTGGCTCGTACACAGCGGTCATGCTACCCAGAATTGGAGGCAATCTGATCTCGTTCCGAGATAAGGCGAATAACTATGCAATTCTTCGCGAGCCTACGACTGAGGAATGGACTAGCTTCGTGGAACGTCCAATGGTCCATGGAATCCCCGTACTATTCCCTCCTAATCGCTATGACAACGGGACCTTCACATTTAATAACAAGAAATATTCATTCCCGATTAATGAACCTCATACCAGTAATCATTTGCATGGCTTCGTCTACAACTGCCCTTGGGAAACCGTGGAGTATGGCTGTGCCGATGACAAAAGCTGGGTAACGGTCCGAATCCGTTTTGACGAAAGTCACCCGAGTTATACTCATTTCCCTCATGATTTTACCTTAACGAATACATATACGTTGAATGATCAGGGTCTTAGTCAGCATTTCCATGCGATCAATGATGGTAGCGATCCGTTACCTTTCATGCTCGGCTTCCATACTACCGTGAATGCACCATTCGCAGCAGGAAGCACACATGAGGACTTGTTGTGCTTATTCACCCTGGGTGATCGCTGGGAGTTGTCCGAGCGTATGCTGCCAACTGACCAATTCCAACCCCTATCCCCTTCTGAACAACAGCTGAAGGATGGTGTTGGCAATCCTTATGCAGCGAACATGGACAATCATTACACGGCTGTACCTCAGAATGGAACGAACCGCATGACATTAACGGATACCAAGGCGAAGAAGCGTCTAGTCTATGACGTTGGCTTGAAGTACAAGCAATGGATGATCTGGAACAACAAGTCCAACGGCGCGTACTTCTGCCCAGAGCCACAGACGAGTCTAGTGAATGCGCCAAATTCCACGCTACCTCCCGAACAGATCGGTTTATTCGCGCTCGAGCCAGGCCAGCAATGGTCAGAAACGAGCCAATTGTATATCGAGTCTATCTAGATTAACAGTGTGAATTGTATCGACGAGTCCACTGATTCATTACGAATAGCACAAGAAGTGGCACAATAGTGTAGTCTGGACTACGTTATTGCACCACTTCTTGCGCGCTAGATCACTGTAAATCAGTAACGCTACGCACCTGCAACAGAATACCAATACTAAGCTTCCCTCACCATCTGATTCGTCAATGAGCCTAGCTTCTCGATCTCAATCGTCACTTGGTCCCCATGCTGCAGGTATACCTGCTTATCCGCAGGGTAGCCTGCCACCACACCCGCTGGTGTACCTGTGAAGATGATATCTCCAGGGACTAGCGTCATATGCTGGGATATATAGCTAACAATCTCATCCACGTGGAAGATCATATCGGCTGTGTTAGAATGCTGTCGAACCTCGCCATTTACGATACACTTGATATCCAGCGTATTCGGATCGCCCACCTCATCTGCTGTAACCAGATAAGGTCCGATGGGACCGAAGCCATCACAGGTTTTGCCAAGCAACCATTGCTGTGTTCGCCTCTGCAAGTCCCTTGCTGATAAGTCATTCCCGTTACAATAACCGAATACATGCTTCAATGCGTCCTCTTTGGCTACATTCTTGGCCTCTGTGCCAATCACAATCACAAGCTCCGCCTCGTAATCTACCTTCGTCGATACCTTTGGTAGTGATACATCATGACCATGGCTATTCAGCGCATTATTAAATTTATTGAACAGAATCGGATAATCCGGAATCGATGCATTCGTCTCTTCAGCGTGCTTACGATAATTCAAGCCTATACAGATGATTTTGTTCGGATGAGTTACAGAAGGACCAATCGTGAGCGAATTTTCATCTTGAAGGTACTTTACCCGCAATGTATCGTCTGCAAGCACTTGATCGACTAAATGATGTAGCGCATCAACTGCCGCTTGTCCACCTTCGATTACCGCATGAACGGAAGCCAAACGCAGCTGCTCCGAATTGTCGCCCAGTGCTCTAGCCGCTGCTTGAACGTCGATCACACCTCGCTCTATTCGCACACCTAATGCCCAACCTTGCTCCTTCTTAAAGTTAAGTAGCTTCATCTAGTATCCTCCTAAAAGTTTTTGATGACTGCACTAGCAGTCGATAAAACTACTTCGTAAGCATATGCTA
>JBBDTA010000136.1:4932-15914 GCA_040904605.1 Paenibacillaceae bacterium | reverse complement strand
TACTTCGTAAGCATATGCTAAGTTTTTGATGACTGCACTAGCAGTCGATAAAACTTGCAATCGATCATACCCTCCCCATATTATAGTCACTAAATGAATTCATGTACAATTCATGCCGCGAAAAAAAGAGACTCAATGAGTCCCCTCCAAAAATATTCTACTCACTTTTCTACTCACTTTTCTACTTAGAACCGTTTCTCCTGTTAGGTATTGTTCCTTTTTGAGGTGCATTCCGGCGTCCTGCAGCATGGGACCGATTCACCTGATCTATCGGTTGTTGTTGCTCCTGAGCCTGAGCCTGTAACGAGGTGTACATTTCCTTCCATATGGGGGACAGCTGTGCAATGGATTTATAGAGACCTTGCATCTGATTCATCGTCTGCACCATTTGTTGCATATTCGTATTAAACTCCTTCATGAAACGCCCGAAATCATTCATCGATCGCCTCATCCCTTCACCATGTTGTTTAACATATTATGAATTATCATTTACTCATGTTAAACAATTGGGCTATGTGAATATCCTAGTCACTAACCACGCCCAGAAGTCATACTATAAACCAAACGTTAAAGGAATGATTCGAATGCCTCATATCAACAACATATTTAACATCCGGATCAATAATATATCCAGTAATGGGTCCGTTAATTTCGGCAATGTTATTATAATAAGAATATAGCGAATGATCCTGATCTCATTGATCAATCTCAACAATGACCCAGATATCGTAGACCAGCCGCAGACACAAGTATGAGTTCATATCGAAGAAAGGTGCGTTACGGTTATGCTTACCATGAAGGAACGGCTTAGTCAGATCAAAACGATTACCATTGAGAACATTAATTACATAATTCAGGAGCTGACCGTACAGCAATTATCAGGCACTCTGAATATTGGCATGTCAGCACTGACAGATCCTGAGGAGATCAAGAAATGGTTGAATTCCGACTATGTAGAACCATCGGCTGACCCCCAGCCGATGGATTGATTCAACTAGATCAAGATTGCGCGACTGATAATTACTAGAAGAATGAATAGTACCAAGATAACACCAGTTGTTGTAAATCCTCCGATTCCAACACCTGCTCCAACACCAGCTCCAACACCAGCACCAGCACAATAGCCCATGCCATGACCTCCCTTCCAGAAACCTAATCTCAATGTATGCCACTGAATTGAGGATGGTATGGACGACTGTAACCCTAGTGAATCAAAACCACATAGATTCGTTCTTCTATATTCTCTTCAATCAGCATCTCTGAGGTTCAGGATGTTCTTGACTTCGATGAATCAAGCTACGAAACCATTTGCCGAGTTGGGAGCTTCGAGCTTCTCCTCCTCGTCCGAATAACCAACCTGTAATTCCCTGGTCATCTTAGCAGTTGAGATGAATCGTGAGATCAGGGGTATGAGTATTCTAACGATAATGAGGTACACAATGACGATTGCCTACTAAGAACATGATTACATAGGCAGCGATGCAATAGATTGACCCGCCTGTTTGTTCTGCGAAGCCATCTCTAGCTGCTTGAAGTTAAACGTAAAGAGAGCATGAATGATGCAGTGCAAGCTTGTCCAGTATCTGAAACCGCTCCTATTGAAAACCTTTTCTCATCTGCTAGAGCCTTTATTATGTGCTACAATAAATAAGTTGTTTATACTAGGTACAAGGGTCACAATCATACACGATAAGGGGAGCTGCCTGCATGAATACCGAATTAACTCAAGAACAACAACGTGTGAACCAAGTTGTCCAGCTCGTTCATAATCATATAGAAACAGTAGAACAAGAAGTGGGTTTGCTAAAAGAAGATGTCGTCGATATCCGCAAGCACTTCTGGGACGACGTCACTGTGAACGATGAACATCCCGATGATATTACAGAAACGTTCATTAGTATGAAACAACAAGCTGAGGTGCTGTCACAGCGAGAACGCAGCCACCGTCACGGCTTCCAACAATTAGCTGTATTGCGGAAGCTACAGGATTCATGCTATTTCGGACGCATTGATTTCTCCGAAGAAAGCACTTCTGCCATTGATGCGATCTATATCGGACTTGCCTCCCTCATGGATGACTCTGGAACTCAATTTCTTATCTATGATTGGCGAGCGCCTGTTTCGAGTCTATATTATGATTATCCACCTGGGACAGCTCACTATGAAACACCCGGAGGTACAATTGAGGGTGAAATACATCAGAAACGGCAATATCTCATTCGGGACGGCGTCATTCGGACGATGTTCGATACGAGTATCACCATTGGAGATGATTTGCTGCAGCAGGTGCTGGGTCGAAGTAAGGACCTACACATGAAGAGTATCGTCGCAACAATCCAGCAAGAGCAGAACCGGATTATTCGTCATGATGGCCATCGACTGCTCATCGTTCAGGGAGCAGCAGGCAGCGGCAAAACCTCAGCTGCCCTACAACGAGTCGCTTATTTATTGTATAAGCATCGAGATACATTACGCGCTGATCAGATCGTGCTCTTCTCCCCGAACTCAATGTTTAACAGCTATGTATCCAGCGTTCTGCCTGAGCTTGGCGAGGAGAATATGCAGCAGACGACCTTCCAGGAGTACCTGGAGAATCGATTGGGTGGCACATTCATTGTTGAAGATCCCTACTCACAATTGGAGTATGCACTGTCGGGGACTGGCGATGAGGATAACGTCGATACGGAATATCAGGCTAGAATAGCCGGCATTCGCTTCAAGGCCTCCTATGAATTCTTCGAGGGTATCAAGCTTTATATGCAATCATTAGAGTCGGCCGGCATGATATTCCGTGGGCTGCGGTTTCGTGGACAAGTCATAATAACCGCTCAACAGCTTGTCGAACGCTTCTATTCCTATAATTCATCCATCCGATTCCATAATCGGATTGGGCAGCTTGCCGAGTGGGTCATGGAAGAGCTGAATGCCTTGGAACGCAAGGAACGAACCAAATCTTGGGTGCAAGACGAGATTCAATCGATGAGCGCAGAGGATTACCAGCAAGCCTACGAGCTTTTGAGCAGAAAACAACCATTCTCCGAGAACACCTTCAACGATTTCGAGAGAGAGAATGTGTTACTCAGTCGAGTGGTTATCCGTAAACATATGAAGCCATTGCGGAATATGGTTCGTGCGCTTCGGTTTGTTGATATGATCGGGATATATAAGCGACTGTTTAGTAAGCCTGCAACATTGACCACACTACTAGGCGACCGCATGGAGCAGCCTGAGCTATGGGAAGAAGTTTGCAGACGAACTGTAGAGAAGCTAGAACGCAAGGAGCTGGCTTACGAGGATGCTACGCCTTACTTGCTGCTGAAGGAATTGATTGAAGGCTTTCAGACCAACAGCTCGATTAAGCATGTGTTCGTTGATGAAGCACAGGATTATTCTCCCTTCCAGTTTGAATTCATGAAACGTTTGTTTCCCCGTGCCCAGATGACAGTTCTAGGAGACTTCAATCAAGCGATCTATGCGCACTCCGCTGAACGGAATGGATTTGATTCATTACCCACATTGTATGGAGCAGATGTGACAGAGACGATCATCCTCACACGCAGCTATCGTTCCACTAAGCCAATCGTTGAATTTGCCTGCGGCCTCATAGCAGGTGGTGAAGCCATCATTCCGTTCGAACGTGAAGGTGACAAACCCACAGTTACTTATGTCGATGACCACGCAGTCCTACACCAATCAATCATAAGTCGAATTGATACGCTGAAAGCCGAAGGCTACCAGACCATTGCCGTTATAGGGAAAACAACGGATGAATGTGTGGCCGCGTTCGAGGCACTGCATGAGGTCGAGGGCATTCAACTGATGACCAAACAATCCACCGAATTCGATGATGGTGTATCGGTCATCCCCTCCTACCTCGCGAAGGGTATAGAGTTTGACGCAGTTATTGTCTATAATGCATCGCAAGATGTCTACAACCGCGAAAGTGAGCGCAGACTGTTCTATACCGTCTGCACCCGCGCGATGCACCGGCTCGATCTATTCGTTATGGGCGCTCCGAGCCCATTCTTGTCATCTGCTGATGCAGACACGTATACCGTGTAAATTTTTCACTACAGAATCATTGCACTCCAGAATTACGAACCAATTAATTTGTACTTACAACTATTCAATCTCAATCAGACTTCCAGCGAAAAATAATTTCGGAAATACAACTAAATCTTGATTTCAACATTAATTCAATTGGATGTCGATGAAATAGTTGCTATATGTTACTATTCCTTCAAATCAACCTACTTTGATAGAAATTAGATGTACGTATGCGCTATTTGTTCGATATGATTGGGATGACTCCAACTTCTGGAACAATCAACTCATAAGGGGCTTTGCTTTCCCTCAGGATAATACTCCGTTTGGGAAAGCCTCTTGCTCTATTTATGCCTCCAGCTCATCCGCTAGCTTATTCAAGTTGTTCAGGCTGAGCTGCAGGCTGTCCAATGGGTTGCCCGGGCACACATCTTGCTCGACCGCATACCACTCGATACCGCTCCGCTCACCCCAGCTCAGAATCGGTGCAAAATCGATTGTACCCGTACCAATCTCAGCGAACTCTTGACGCTCATCATTCGACATATCCTTCAGATGGATAATCGGCATTCTATTCGCGTAGGGCTGTATGAAGGCTAATGGATCAAAGCCTGCCTTCTTCACCCAGTACACATCAACCTCGGCCAGAACTGCATTCGTATGACTTGGCTCGAGCATATATTCCAATGCCGTCTTACCTTCCAAACGAACCCGCAGTTCAAAGTCATGATTATGATAGCTGATTCGATATCCCTCTCCAGCCAATTTATCTGCAAGCTCATTCAGCTCTCTCCGAACAGATTGGTACCCCGCTTCATTACGCAGATCATCTGCCAGAAAGGGACAAATCAGATCCTTCGTTTGGAATAATTGAGCCTCCACCAATACCTCTGCCAAATCACCACGAAAACGATCCAATGAAACGTGCATACCCGCAGTTTTTAATCCTGTTTCTTGTAAAGCAGCTGCAATCTGTTCTTTCGTATGATTACGAAGTCCTGAGATTTGTACAGCTGGCCAGCCCATTGCCTTCAATGTGCGAAGTGTCCCTGTGAAATCCTGCTCCAACTCATTACGCAACGTATACAGCTGTGCTGCAAATTTATGCTTGATAGAATTACTCATCACTCACACTCTCCTAAAAGTTTTCGATAGTTACGCAAGCATACACTTTAATCTATTCAATACGAACCGCTTGCTGTTGGGCTAACAGACATAGCTCTGCTGCCTTGAAGGCATGCGCCTGGGTCATCGCAATTTCTGTGCGATTTATACAATCGTGCACTAGCTGCCCGAAGAAGGGAAAGCCTACCTGACCGCTGAGCGAGTAGTGCTTCATCCCATCCTGATTAACGAGATATAGCTGGTCGCCATTCGGGTCGCGGGAGATGTCGACATATTTCCTCAGCTCCATATATCCTTCTGTCCCCATAATCACTGTGCGACCGTCTCCCCAAGTGGATAGTCCATCCGGTGTCAGCCAATCCACACGACAGTAGCTTGTAGCCCCATTGTCTCCAACCAGCGTGATATCGCCGAAATCCTCCAGCTCCGGATATTGCTTATTATTGTAATTAGCTACCTTACTGCCAAGCACCTTCGCGTCCTTACAGCCTGCGTAGAATAGAAATTGTTCAATCTGGTGGCTACCAATATCACAGAGAATACCACCGTATCGCTCACGCTCAAAAAACCACGAAGGACGAGAAGCAGCATTCAAGCGATGGGGTCCAAGACCCAGCACCTGCACAACACGACCAATTGCACCTTCCGCAATCAACTGACCTGCGAACACCGCACTCTCCACATGCAATCGCTCACTGTAATACACCATATATTTCATGCCGGTAGCTTCCGTCTTCGCTCTTGCCAGCTCTAATTGCTCTAATGTAGTAAAGGGGGTTTTATCTGTAAAATAATCCTTGCCTTGGTCCATCACACGAAGCCCAAGCGCACATCGATCTGCAGGTATCGCTGCAGCTGCGATCAGCATAACCTCGGAGTCCTCCAGAACCTGCTCCTGCGAAGCAGCTATCTGTGCCTGCGGGAAAACCTTGCAGAACTGAGCAACCTTATCCGCATCGGGATCATACACCCACCGTAATGTTGCTCCTGCTTCGATCAACCCGTTACACATACCATAGATATGACCGTGATCCAATGCCACTGCAGCGAAGATAAATTGTCCCGGCTGGGCGACCGGATTTGGTTTTCCTACTGGTGCATAGCTCATGCCATCACTTTTCTGCATGCTTCGTTACCTCCGAGCTTGCGATTCTATCCTGCAGCATCGTATAGAACAACTCCTCATCTAGAGGAAGATCTACCCAATTATCCGTCCAGGTGGACAGCAGCATGGCATTGGATAGTGTCAGTCCATGTATACCTTCCTCACCAGAAGCCAGCAACGGAGTACCCTTCACAATGCCATCTATCCAATTCTGCACAATCCCCTTATGACCCGTCTCCACGCCATTAATCGGAACCTCACACTTCCATTGCTCTGGTTCACCAAAACCACCTGTATAGGTCGCATTAAATTCCGGTTCAGACTTCCGCAATCGCCAGAAGGACAATTGTTCGTTCTCTATAATTACCTTACCTCGATCACCCACGATTTCATAACGATTCGTGCCTCCGGGCTCAGCAATCGTTGTAATGAACACACCCGTAGCTCCATTCTCGTATTCCACATAGGCCGTTACTTCATCTTCAACCTCAATATTACGATACTTACCGAAGCTGCAGAATGCTCTCATACGCTTGGGCGTAAGTCCTGTCGTCCATTGCCAAAGATCAAGCTGATGAGGACATTGATTGATCAATACGCCACCGCCTTCGCCAGACCATGTTGCACGCCATCCACCCGAATTATAATAGCTTTGCGAACGATACCAGGAAGTAATGATCCAATTCGTTCTGCGAATTTCCCCCAGCTCACCGCTCATTACTAAATCTCTAAGCGTCTGATAAAGCGGATTTGTTCTCTGGTTATACACAATACCGAATACCTTACCTGATGCCTTAGCCACATCGTTCATTGTTCTTACTTCCTTCGTATAAACACCTGCCGGCTTCTCGATCATGACATGCAGTCCAAGCTCGAATGAACGAATAGCCAACCCCGGATGACTGTAATGAGGTGTAGCCACAATGACAGCATCGATCACTCCAGAAGCTAACATACTCTCAACCTCCGAATACACCCTCACTCCAGACAAATTCTCCTCAGCCCATTGGCGTGCTCCCAGCATCTCATCACACACAGCCGTTAACTGAGCTCCTACTACTTCATTCTGGTATAAATACTTGGCATGTCCTTTTCCCATGTTACCCATTCCTACGATACCAACTCGGACGATATTCATCGATAGCCTCCTCGAACAAACTAATAATCACTGAATCTTATTCGCTCTTATGTACGAATAGTGTATCATATAGAATGAAAGCCTACTTTACTACCATTGCTCAGTGAAGCCCCGCACTTAACTCTGATTGAAGTATTCCGTACTGAAAGAGGTGATGTTCTCATGCAAGTCAAATATTCGGGTAACCATCCCATTCAAATTGCCCGATCGACAAAGCCTTACGGCGACATCCAATTCCATACCCATAGTCAATTCGAAATCTATTATTTTCACGAGGGCAGATGCACCTATCTCATCGGTGATCGGATCTACACGCTTTCACCGGGTGACTTGATCATTATGCATGGCATGACCTTGCATTGTCCGAAGGTCGATCCGAATTATGTGTATGACCGGACGACGATCCATTTTGACCCCTCATATATTCAAGAACTAATCAGACCACCCTATACCATCAATGTGTTAAAGCCGTTCCAGGATCTGCATAACCACCGAATTCATCTGGATGGAGAATTAAGGCTGGAGGTAGAGAGGCTGTTGCAGCACCTATCTGCATTATCTAGTCAGGGAGACGTGTTAGCGAACAATCGATACCTGCTTATTTTCTTAGACCTATTACATGTCCTGTATGGTTTATATCAGAAGCCGATGGAGCAAATTCAATCCTTCTCTTCATCCAAGGAGCGCAATGTTCAGGATATCATCACCTTTATCGAGGACAATTATCAGAGTAATATTCACTTGGAGCAGCTGGAAAGTCACATGCACATCAGCAAGAATTACTTGTCCAACATCTTCCGTGAGGTGACCGGCACCACCATCTTCCGATACCTCACTCAGCGGCGAATCAACCAAGCGAAGGTATTATTCTTAATGGAAAAAGAAAAATCCGTCACAGAGATTAGCTACCGTGTCGGATTCAAGCATCCGGCTCACTTCAGCCGGGTGTTCAAGTATGTTGTTGGATGTACTGCGGATGAATACAGACGTACGATCTAGCCTTATCTCGGCATCTCTCCCACACACGACTTACATATAACCTTCTCCTTGTAAGTAATTAAGGTGTTATTCACAATACCACAGAACATACAGGAAGGCACGAATTTCTTCAATAGAATTTTGTCGCTATCAACATAGATTTCCAACGGATCCCCAATATCAATATTGTACGTTCGCCTTAACTCAATTGGTATGACTACACGACCTAACTCATCCACTCTACGGACAATTCCAGTAGCTTTCATATTCCCACCTCCATCATTTCTGTTCATCAAAAAAAGAATTCGACAATGATAGGGCATTTTCCTGCTAATTGTCATATATAATTGCAATAAACATTAAATACCATTTACTTGGTCGTAAAACCATACTTCTTGAAGATTTCTAGCACCTCTAGTGACTGCAGGAAGTCATAATAAACCTTGGCAGCCTCTTGATTTCGGCTGGTATTCACAATTCCTAAGGGATATTCAATGATATCATGCGTCTTGGCATCAATGCTGAAGGCGATCTTCACCTTGCTCGAAGACATGGCAACCGATTTATACACGATTCCGGCATCCACATTACCTGTTTCAACATAGGATAATACCTGACTGACATCTTTCGCATACACGATTTTATTATTCAACTTATCCCATATTCCACTAGCTACAAGAGCAGATCTAGCATACTCTCCAGCAGGAACTGTATGAAGCTCACCAATCGCAATCATCTGGATAGAGCTTGATATGAATGGACTTAGATCATCCCACGAACCCAACTCACTTGCTGGAACAATGACGACCAATTCGTTCCCAAGTAAGGTCACGGATTTCTCTTGATCGATGAATCCAGCTTCAACGAGATTAGCCATCTGCTTCTTCCCCGCCGAGAGGAAGAGGTCTACCGGGGCACCTTGTTCAATTTGATGCTGTAATGCACCGGAGGAACCATAGTTATAGGCAACTGTAATTCCACTATTTTGTTGTTCGAATAACAGTCCAATCTCATCTAAGCTATTAGCTAAACTTGCTGCCGCCGATACGAGTAGTTCAGCTTCTATGCTCGAACCCTTCTGAGGTGTGGACATATGTTGGGGCGTACAGCCTATGAGTAGAAGTAATGTTAATCCGGTTAAGATGAGTTTTTTCAATACCATGCAGAATTTGATCCCTTCAACCATCGGATATGTACAGCATTTTAACATAATTGTGTGTTGAACCATAGGACATCAGCACTCGTCATTCAACCTCAGAGCACTCCAAGCAAGTTAACTGGCCTTCATCATCAATAACTCCATTGAGAAAGCCATCCAAGCAATATACGTCTTTCTTACAAATATGACATACGCCTACATGTTCTTTCATCCGTTCACCTCTCATCGGAATAGTTGAATCCCTCCCATTTACAAGTATATCGTGTTAAGATATACTTGTAAATGGGAAAGCAGGTGAATACATGACCGATAATAGAAAGCCCTCTTTATTGAAGAGTGAATATGAACAATTGGCGGAATTCCGCTACAAGATCAGAAAATTCCTTCGTTATAGTGAATCCGCTGTTCGACAACTAGACGTAACACCACAGCAATACTTGCTCTTATTATCGATCAAAGGGTATCCAGGACGAGATTATGCAACACCGGGGGAATTAGCGGAGCGTCTGCAAATTACCCATCACGCTTGTGTGGAATTAATAAACCGCTGCGAAGAGCTAGAACTGGTGAAGCGACGAGCTAATCCAGAGGATGGTCGAAGTGTACTCATTGATCTGACCGAGCAAGGTGGAAGTATATTAGAAACCCTGGCTGATAATCATCTTGAAGAGATTAAACGGATTGGTTTATTTAAGATATTGTGAGGTTATCACGGTTTTAACACCATCAGACAGTTATGATCTCACTATAACTAAAATTGATTTTTTAGTTTACTAGGATTTCGTAAGGGTTAAGGCACTCCATTCCCTAAAGAGTGGAGTGCCTTCCTTATGTTAATCGAGTGAAAGGAACATTCTCAACCCTGATCGATGCGGTTGGACATCCCTGCTGAGCCTCATCCAAATCATCTAGAAGATGCTCTGGAACCTCAACTACACCACGATTATCATCACCCTCTAGAATATTCTCTGCAAGACCCTCATCATCATAGTCGAAGATATCTGGAGCGGTACTCCCGCATGAACCACACGCAATGCACGTAATCTTATCAACGGATGTATATGCAGGCACTAAGCTTCAGCTCCTTTCTGTCCTATTATCAATAACGAAATGTTCGCGATAGCTCTATTAGATAAACGATTGTAAATCCTACGGCTATGATCTGTCCGATTACAGCAAGCACCGAAGTCTCCAGAATGTATCCGGCTATAACCACCGCAATACCGATTAAGTATCCGAGTAACTCTAGTGACATTCTGCGCTCAGGCAGCATATTCGTTAATAGCACAGCGTTCTTCTTCTCTTCTTTCGTCTGATATCGGTGCGCCCACCATAGGAAGGGTAGAATTTTGGACAGATAGCTGAGAATCGTAGGTGAGAACCAGCCCAAGGAGATTAACATACAAACCAACGCCACAACGGCGATCCATTCC
>JBBDTA010000136.1:0-4832 GCA_040904605.1 Paenibacillaceae bacterium | reverse complement strand
GAACCAGCCCAAGGAGATTAACATACAAACCAACGCCACAACGGCGATCCATTCCTTTTCGCTCCAGAGCGCTATAGCCTGTAGCCACACACCCGCATGATAGCCACCCATGATCCAATAGGCATTACCGGCAATCCCAAACCACAGATGACTTCCCAGAGTCATTTCGTAATAACCAGTGTATCCTTCATAAGCAAAAGCAAGTCCCAACCTAATTCCAAGTGAGATTGTGATCAGGAGTGCAATGATGCTCAGACTCACCCCAAATACGAACACATTCCATTCCTTCTTCAGAATAAACGTTATCGCCATATTAATCACGTATAACAACGCGCTTACTGCGACAGATGTCCCTCCTATCACGATTAACTTTTCTCCAACCAAGAATCCCGTAATCATCGCCAGGTATCCTAGTGTATATAGGACGAATTGGATATAGCCCATACTTCGGCTGAATAATGATGTGCGCATGATGACTTGTACGAGCTGGAAGCTAGCCCCCATCACAACTGTGGTAGCCCAACCTAAGAGCAGTATATGCGCTAGAAACCACCCGTTAGGATTTCGCATGCTCTGAAACTGTACTGATTCCGGGAAAACCCAAACTGCAGACACCATAGCGACTAAGAACATAACCATCCCCACGGCAAAATAGAGCATGCTCAGCTTCATAATATGTAAATTGGACGCTACTTTCTTCACAACAGTACCCTTAGAAGCAGATTCTAAACTCATTGGTCTATCCTCCTTAAAACGCTGCGGGCCATCTGTGATTTCTCCAATAATCTGAAGTATCTCCGTTATAACATAATTATAGTGTGATGTGCATCACACTATAGAATTTGTCGAGGTTTACAATAAACAAGTATCAATAAATGAGCACATGCTTACGAAGTAGTTGTTCAATTATAAAACTTTTAGAGGAGGAACCACCATGAACACATTTGCAGCAACCGTTAATGCCACCGAATACCCACCCCAGCTCAAGCACAAAGTCATATTCGAAACCTTCGACAGCTTAAAGCCTGAAGAAGCCATGCTGCTGATCAATGACCACGATCCACGTCCATTGCGTTATCAATTCGAGTCCATGCATTCCGGCGCATTCACCTGGGAGTATCTAGAGCAAGGTCCTGAGACATTCCGCGTGAAAATCGGTAAGCTATAGGGAGTTGATGTCGCATGGCAACCATTCAAGTGATTGATGAGAAGACGATTCAAATCGCAGTAACACTAGATGACGCCAAGGCTATGATTCAGGAAGCATCGAGCAAGGTAGCTACGTATGCGAAAGATATTGTTACGATATATGAGAAAATGCCGGAATTCGAGTATACCTTTTTCTGCTTCTATGCCTATGACACCGCTGCATTATTCGAATATATACTGGAGATCGACCCGAAAAACTACACTTCGTTCTCTCTGGATGCGCCGGATTCGTTCTTCTATACACTATATGGTGGAATGGCCGGTCTATATCAAGGTGCACTTAAGCATATCAAGAAATCAAAGCTTATGCTTACAAAGTAGATCGACTGCTCGTGTAGCCATCTTAAGGAGGTATAATCATGTCTAGGATTGTGGAGTTGGATGTACGGCCTTATCTGCGTAAGAAGCATGAACCATTCCAAATCATTATGGATACGGTGAAGACGTTATCTAAGGAAGATACTTTTGTTCTACATGCTACCTTTAAACCCACTCCCTTGTTAGGCTTACTGAAAACCAAGGGCTTCAATAGCAAGGTCGAACAGCTTGATTCTGAGCACTGGGTAGTCACATTCAAGCACAAGAGCCAGGAGCGCGAATCCGACGATGAACAGGAGCTCGCTTCCGAAGAGGACGCAATTCTTCCCTCTCCGGAACGATCTGTTCAAACGTATGAGCTCGATAATCGAGGATTAGAACCCCCTCAGCCGATGATCCGCACACTTTCCAAGTTACAGAATGTGCATTCCGGGGATAAGGTTATCATCCATAATGACAGGGTTCCGATGTTTCTGATCGAGGAATTGAACACATTGGGCTACGCCTATACCGTGGAAGATCAAGAAGACGGCTCAGCCAAAGTTGCCATTACCAAGGCCAAGACTAAGACGTAGAGGGGGGAATTCCAATGTTCCGGCTTCCCTTTCTATTCATCATCACAGGTATCATCAGCTTTACACTATTCCAGATATTAACTTTATCCGATCTTGCTAGTTGGATGGGTGATCATCCCAGAAATCCAAACGGCTGGTTTAGAATTCATCTGCTAGTGCTTGGCTGGGGTACTATGATCGCTATGGGTGCTGTGTACCAGCTCATTAACGTAGTGCTGCAATCCAACATTTATAGCCAGAAGCTCGGATTTACTCATTATGGATTTTTTGCAGTGGGAACTACAGGATTACTCATCGGCTTTCATAATATGAATGTACAATGGATCGCCGGATTCGCCACCATCGCATTCATCGGAATTTTACTATTCGCCTGGAATATGGGAGCTACCTTACTTCGCGCCTCTCAGTGGAACGCTGTTACCATCAGCACGGCTTGTTCAGTCATCTATCTAACATTAACGGGATTGACGGGTATGGCTATGGGTTTGAATTTTCACTTCAGTCAGTGGGGCAGCTTCCATGATCAGTTATTCGGTGCACATCTATGGTTCGGGGCGCTTGGTTGGTTTGGACTCATGATTACTGGAATCAGCTACAAGATGCTACCTATGTTCTACTTGTCGCATGGTTTTCCCACCTATTTGCAGAAAATAATTATTGTATTATGGAATGCTGGTGTAATGATTGGTGCTATATCGTTCCTACTAGATTGGCATGAATTCATGAAATGGCTTGGACTCCTATTCATCGTTCTAGCTTTAATCGCCTATAACATTCATATTTCACTCATATATAAATCCCGTCACAAGCCCAAGCCTGGTCATGGTATTGTGTGGTCCATCCGATCAGCAAGAACACTTATGCTGGTTGGCATTATCACCCTTCTCCTGTTCCCCGTATTCCCCGAGCACATGTACCAGAGCAATATGATCATGATCTTGGGTTGGATCTATTTGTGGGGATGGGTTGCCATAACGATATTAGCTTATTTATCCAAAATAGTTCCGTTCCTATGGTGGACACATAAGTATGGTCCGCTTGTTGGCAAGAAGCGAATCCCAACCATGGCGGAGCTGATCGATGATCGTTATGTCCAATACGGCTTGTCTGTTATTGTGTTCTCTCTGCTTGTCCTGTTATGTGGCTTAGGATGGAATTTATCTGATCTCATCACAATTGGCGGCTGTTTCTTGGCTCTGGGATCTATAATTTATATAAGCCTTATTGCCCGTGTGTTCACAAGATAAACGATGTTCACGAATCGAGGGATCCTATGGATACGCTAAAAGAATGCCTGAGACAGGTATATGATCCTGAGCTCGGCATCAACATTGTTGATCTGGGTTTAGTTTACGAAATCATTGAGCAAGATGGTCATGTTCAAGTACGTATGACACTGACAACACCCGGCTGCCCTATGCATGATACGATTGCCGACGGTGTAGAGCGAGCGTTAATGGAGTTGCCCGAGGTTCAGTCAGTCAAGGTTGATATCGTGTGGCAGCCAGCATGGTCTCCCGCTCATATGTCTGACAAAGCCAAGCAACAGTTAGGCTATATATAATAGATAAGTTCCATCTCCTTCAAAGTAAGTATATACTTACTTTGAAGGATTTTTATTGTACTGAAGGGAGTTGTATTCATGAAGGATAAGATGGAGTTGCTGCGCCTCCTTCCGATGTTTCGCGATCTCACTCAAGAAGAGCTCGAGCAGATCTGGGGAATTTCAATCCTTAGGTCTTATCGCAAGAGAAGTGTCGTCTTTACTGAAGGAAGCGACAAGGAAGCCGTATTTTTCATCCTTGACGGGTTGGTTAAAGCATTCAAAACCGATGAGAACGGCCATGAGCACATCGTCTCCTTCCTCAAGACAGGAGATATGTTCCCGCATACGGGCTTCTTTAACCAGAATCCATATCCAGCGACAGCCGAAGTCATTGTAGATACACAGCTGCTTGCCATTCCTGTTAGATCGTTCGAACAGCTGTTGACGAACATTCCAGCAATCTCCATTAAATTGTTGAGAGCGATGAGTGAGAAGATAAGAGAGCTTCAAGGAAAACTTCAGGAGCTTACAGGTAATGATGTGCAGGATCGAGGTTTGTTATTCCTGATCAAGCTGGCGGAGAATTACGGTACGCTACGTAATGGTTCTGTACATATCGATGTACCCATGACCAATCAAGAATTTGCCGATACGATTGGTTCAACGAGAGAGACTGTCAATCGGCTGATCAATCAGCTTCGGAAGGAAGAAATTCTTGAGACCAGTCGGAATGGATATATTATTCTAGATTATAATGCATTGAAGCAATGGTCGCACAAGTAATCTTTTGTGAATTAAATCACAATATATAGAAAAGGAATAGTGATGTTGATGCTAAAGACAGCCCAAGCAACCGATGTAGAGATATCCTCTGGCGTGTTCTACAATGCTTGGACCTTTAATGCAACTTTGCTTGGACCCGTAAAACTCATGGTATGTACAAGCTTTCCACAATAAGTTATGATAATTAAGAAGTGACGAAGAACGTCCTGATCCATCAATTTTGATGGGTTGGGGCGTTTTTTTTATTCTCTATTTTTAAAATCACTATGATGTAAATAAAGGAGTTGCATTCAATTTGGGATTTGAAGAAGCGCACGAAGCATTCATCCACTCACACCTCGAACGGCGGTCCGGTGAGCGAAGAGGTCGACTTGAACGGGGGCATTTGCATGGGGAAAAAT
>JBBDTA010000135.1:0-22612 GCA_040904605.1 Paenibacillaceae bacterium | reverse complement strand
GTTGAAATCGAATGACCTAATAGGCTCTCGACAACGGATATAATTATAGCACATAAAGTATTATGAAGTAAACGACAGGATTTTTTCTGCAGTTAAGATATCTGCATGAATTTGATCTATGAGTAAATCTACAGATGAAAACTTCTGTTCAGTCCTTATATATCCGATCCATTGTATCTGAATGGATTGACCGTAAATTGATCGATTAAACCCAAGAATATGTACTTCTAGCGTAGGTTCGGTCAGATTGTCGTCGAAAGTTGGCTTCAAGCCTACATTCATGACACCATGATAAGTCACTCCACTCACTGTCACTCTAACGGCATATACACCATTACGAGGAATGACATAATTATCTCTCGTCTTAATATTCGCTGTTGGTAATCCGATCGTCCGTCCTCGTCCTAAGCCTTGAACAACCTGTCCCATAATTGAGTATGGTCTTCCGAGCATCTGAGCGACTTTATCTAGCTCACCAGCATGCAATCTTTCGCGTATAAGGGTACTGCTTACCTTGTTGTTGTCCTTATGGAACGGTCTAACTACATTCACTTTCATCTTCTCTGCGGCTATTTCCCTTAATAACTCGACAGTTCCTCTTCCTAGATGTCCAAAGGTGAAATTAAACCCAACAACAACTGTTTCCACTTGAAGAACGAACAGAACCTCATGGATAAACTGCTCTGGTGTAAGAAGGGAGAGAGTTCGATCGAATGTGAGGATATAGGTTCGGTCTAGACCACAATCGGCAAAAAGCTCCAGTTTTTCCTCTAATGGAGTAATGTACTGAGCATTCTTAACATGACCTAATACCTCTCTTGGATGTGGGTCAAAGGTCATGATAGACGATATCATCTGCTCGTTTTTAGCTGTATGAATCGCTCTACGGATCACTTCCTGATGTCCCAAATGAACACCATCAAAATAACCGATAGCCATAACCTGGCGTGCTGATTGAAGATTTTCTGAAAAAGGAAAGGTCAATCGAATAATATCCAAGCTTTCACCTCGTTCATTAAACATCTGAAGTTATTGCTGAGGGAAGAAAAACTTTAACTGGTGTAAGCAATAATGATTGTATATTCAATGAGAATATGCCAAGAAAGGTATTCGATTCATTATAGAGACGAATGGATTGTTCTAATTTATCCAACTTGCAGTCTACTATGCATCGTTCAGGAACCGTGATCATTTGACCATACAATGCGCGATTTATAAGTGATTGCTCCAACACAATTGCAGGTATATGAGAAATAGCTTCATCTATAGGTAAGAATACAGTTTCGATAGTTCCCTGTTCCATATGATGCTGGACCTCTTCAAGCGTGAAGCACTTATCTAATGTTATTCCACCTGTTGCAGTTCGCACAAGTCCAGACATGACAGCTGGTAGCCCCAGCTTACGTCCAATATCTACACATAATGTTCGGATATAGGTTCCTTTGGAGCAGGAAACTCGAATATGAACTTTCGGAAATTGATCGGAGTGATCATAATTTAACATCTCAATTTGATGAATCATAACCTCTCGAGACTTTCGTTCTATCTCGATTCCTTCTCGAGCCAGTTCATACAGCTTTCTCCCATTATGCTTTAATGCGGAATACATCGGAGGAATCTGATGGATGAGCCCTGTAAATTGCTGCAAAACAAGCTCAACCTGTTCCCCTGTTAACACAATCTCGTGCTCTATTGTTTCCGTTACGGTTCCAGATGAATCCTCCGTATCCGTTGAATATCCGATCGTTAATATCGCCTCATACTCTTTGGGTAAATCCTGTATATATTCAACCAGCCTAGTAGCACGCCCTATACAAATAGGGAGTACTCCAGTTACTGCTGGATCTAATGTACCAGTATGCCCTATACGTTTGACACCTAATATTCGACGCATTCTGGCTACGACATCATGAGATGTCCACCCTGCTGGCTTATGAATTGGAATAATACCTTCTATGATGAGATCACGCCATCTCTTGTTTGATTTCATTCACAATGAATGGTACTGCTTCGTTCATTGTCATATCTAGCGTACATCCAGAAGCTCTCTTATGTCCGCCTCCACCTAAACGATGAGCAATTGATGCTACATCGATCTTGCCTGCAGAACGGAAGCTGACCTTTACCGTGCTTTCCGTTATTTCTTTGAACAACAAGCCTACTTCTACACCCTCAATGTTACGAGGATAATTAACAAGCCCTTCCAAATCTTCATTGTTTGCTTGTGACACAGCAATATCCTCCTGAGTAACAAGCATCCATCCAATTCGATTGTTCTCTGTAAATGATAAGCTAGACAACGCACGTTTAAGTATTAATATATGTGAGAATGCAATTCTCTCAAGTAAATGCTCTGCTAGTTGATGACCATCCACACCAAATTCAAGCATCTTAGAAGCGATTTCCATCACCTTAGGAGAGGTGTTCGAATAACGGAATCCACCCGTATCCGTTAATAAACCGGTGTAAATACAGTCTGCTAATTGTTTAGTCCATGTGACTCCTAGTGCTTCAACCAAGTAAAAGAGAATTTCAGCAGTCGCAGCAGCCTCCGCTTGAATCAATGGTATAGTGCCATACTGATCATTCGTTGGGTGATGATCTATATTAAGTATGGTAGGGTTATTCTCAAACCAGCTCTCAACAATACCAACCCTTGAAAAATCAGCGCAGTCAACCGCGATAATATTCTGATATTGACGAGGGATGGAATCGATGATACCAGCTTGCTGAATTAGCTCGTATCCAGACAAATAGTCGAATTTGATTGGAATTTTGTCTTCATTGAGCATAATAAACGATTTATTCAATGTTTGCAGAATAAGTCCAATTGCAATAGTTGAACTGGCGGCGTCTCCGTCAGGCTGAACGTGAGATACCACCAGAAAGTCATTCTCTTCTAGAATAAACCGTTTTGCTTGCTCCAATTGAAACGACGAGTGATCCGTGAGATCCATCATTAATTGATTTCCCCATTGTTGAGTTTTTGTAATATCTCTTCGATCTTGCTTCCATATTCGACTGACGAATCGAATTTAAAAATCAATTCTGGAGTCTGACGTAAGCGAATTCTTCTCCCAAGCTCACTTCGTAAGAACCCAGAGCCTTTACCTAGTGCCTTAAGTGTAGCTTCCTTCTGTTCCTCAGTACCAAGCACGCTTAAGTACACCTTGGCTTGTGATAAATCATTCGTTACTTCGACTCCTGTGACGGTTACAAAACCGAGACGAGGGTCTTTAAACTCTGATAAGAAAATCATACTTAATTCTTTCTTGATTTGTTCTCCCACTCGTCCTACTCGAATTCTAGCCATTGTTGATCACCTCTCAACGGTTTCCATAACGAAGGCTTCAATAATATCCCCGTCTTTAATATCGTTATATTTCTCGAGTGAGATACCACATTCATAGCCTTGAGCTACTTCTTTGGCATCATCCTTAAAGCGTTTCAATGAATCCAATTTACCTTCGTATACAAGCACACCAGCGCGTAGCAAGCGAACTTGTGCATTACGAACCATTTTGCCATCCTGTACCATACACCCAGCAATGACACCAACCTTGGTCACCTTGAACACATTTCTGACCTCAGCATGACCAAGTATCGTTTCTTTGAAGATTGGATCGAGCAGTCCTTTCATGGCCGCTTCAATTTCTTCAATAGCGTTGTAGATGACCGTATACAATCGTACATCCACTTTCTGTTCGTCAGCCATGGATTTAGCAGCAGGCTCCGGTCGAACATTAAAGCCGATGATGATAGCATTAGATGCATAGGCTAAGTTTACATCTGATTCATTAATCGTACCAACGGCAATGTGAATGATTTTGACACGAGCACCTTCAACATCAATTTTCTCTAATGAACCTCTTAATGCTTCAACAGAGCCCTGAACATCACCTTTGATAATGACCGTAAGATCCTTCAATTCGCCATCTTTAATATGTTGGTACATATCTTCAAGGGATACACGCGTATTAGCGCTCATTGAGGATTGACGAGCCGTATCCGATCTACGCTCTGCGATAGCTCTAGCTTTGCGCTCATCCTCGAATACGATGAATGGATCTCCCGCTAACGGAACCTCGGTTAATCCAGTAATCTCGACGGGTGTTGATGGTGGAGCTTCCTTCACTCTACGGCCTTTGTCATTAATCATCGTACGAACTCGACCAAAGTGTACGCCTGCTACGAATGCATCCCCAACTCGAATCGTACCATTCTGGATCAGTACTCGAGCAACTGGACCTTTACCTTTATCTAATTCAGCCTCTAACACAGTTCCTCTAGCACGCTTATTAATATTAGCTTTCAGCTCACGCACTTCGGCAACGAGTAAGATCATCTCTAGCAACTCATCAAGACCTGTTCGGTTCTTAGCTGAGACATTAGCGAATATGGTCTCTCCGCCCCACTCTTCAGGGATTAAACCATGCTGGTTAAGCTCTTGTTTCACACGATCTGGATCAGCACCAGGTTTATCAATTTTGTTAACGGCTACGATAATAGGTACATTAGCGGCTTTCGCATGATTGATCGCTTCAACCGTCTGTGGCATTACACCATCATCCGCTGCGACTACAAGAATGGTGATATCCGTTACCTGAGCTCCCCTTGCACGCATAGAAGTAAATGCTTCGTGACCCGGTGTATCTAAGAAAGTGATCTTCTTGTGATTCACTTCGACCTGATAAGCGCCGATATGCTGAGTGATACCACCAGCCTCACCAAGTGTCACATTCGTATGCCGAATCGCATCTAGTAATGTCGTTTTACCATGATCTACGTGTCCCATAATGGTAACAACTGGAGGACGCTCGATCAAATCATCTTCAATATCCGTTTCTTCAACTAATTCAAAATTATCCTCATCAACTGCAATCTTGATCTCGACTTCAATCTTATAATCGCTTGCAATGAGTTGAATCGTATCGAGATCAAGCTCCTGGTTTATGGTAGACATTACACCGAGAAATAGAAGCTTCTTAATGACTTCGGAAGCATCCTTATGCAGGATCTTCGCGAATTCACCGACTGTCATCGGTCCACGGACAATGATCTTTTTCGGTGTGTTATCGATTTTCTCTTTGATCGGTCCATTGTTACGTCTATTATTCTTACCTTTATTCCTGTAATTACCCGATCTACCACTATTCCTGCTATCTTCGAAACGCTTATCAACAGGCGCTGTTTTCTTAGATGGTATCTTTGATTTATCTTCAGAGTCACCAACGCGTCCAGTGAATGGCTTAGCAGGGCGTTTATTATCTGTAAAAGTAGTCGTCCTCTTCTCCTTCTCACCTACAGTAGATACTGCCGGTTTAGGAGTGACAGCTGGTCTGGATTGATAAGGAGGACGTGACTGTTGTCCTGCGGAAGAACCACCCGGTCTTGGGGATGAGCTAGCTGGACCACGACCCGATTGCTGTCCAGGTCGTTGTGTGCCTTGATAAGATCCACTTGGTCTAGAAGAATTACTAGGTCCAGTACCTTGACCCTGCGGTCTGCTCTGTTGTGGATTCGAGCTTCGCGGATAAGCTCCAGCATTCTGCGATGGAGAACTCGCATGCGGAGTCGCATTGGTTGAAGGACTACTTGTAGCAGGTGCTGGTCTAGTTGTTGTTGGATTCACAGAAGCCGTCGGGGCAGACTGCGGTTGTGAAGCAACAGGTCGATTCGTTCGTAATGCTTGCTGTCCTCCGCTAGATTGCTGCTTTGCCGATTGAGCGGTTACAGCTTCTGCTGCTGCTCTCTTGGCCGCTGCATTCGCCTTGATATCACGAAAAAACTTCTCCACTGCATGAACGGTTTCATTCTCCATTACACTCATATGATTGTTAACGGGAATGTCTAGTCGTTTGAGAATGGTGATGATTTCTTTACTACTCATATTTAGAGACTTTGCATATTCATAAACTCTTGTTTTCTCATTTTCTTGATTAGTCAATCGTTTACACCTCCGATTTATCCATACACGTTCGGATTCCGCTCGCGAATCCCTCATCTTCTATTGCTATGACAACTTGTTCAGATCGACCTATTGCTCCACCAATGGACATTCGATCACCTGTTATGATGAGCTTCGTATTATAGTGAGCACATTTGTCGCCGTATTTCTTCCTTGTATTCTCCGAGGCGTCAGCTGCGACGATGATCAATCTGGCCTTGCCGCTTCGTACAGCTTTCATACAAGCCTCGTCACCTGTAATAACCTTACCGGCTCTTCTGGCAAGGCCAAGCATGGATAACAACTTAGGATTCATGTTTCTCCTTCTCACATTCAATCGACGTATACTTAGCCTGAACAGTTAGGAACTGCTCCTTCAGGCTTCCGTAATCCTGCGAAGATAATGATACTTTGAGCGCTCTGTCGAATGATTTGCTTTTTTGAGCTTTTTCAAAGCCTTCGATTTTACCGCATATATATGCGCCGCGCCCGTTTTTTTTGCCAGTCGAGTCCAATTCAACGCTGCCCTCTGGTGTACGTACGACTCGAATCATTTCTTTCTTGGACAGCATCTTCTGACATACGACACATTTGCGCAGCGGAATACGTTTTGATTTCATGGGTACATCTCCCCTTACATGGAAACGTTACTATTCCGTTATGGCAGGATCTTCCTCAGACTGCCATTCCGTATCAATTTCCTTAGATCTGCCGAATTCCTGTTCGGCTTGGCTCTCGCTCTTAATGTCGATTTTCCAACCGGTTAGCTTAGCGGCAAGTCGTGCGTTCTGTCCACGAATACCAATGGCCAGAGAAAGCTGATAATCAGGAACAATGACTCGTGCCAGCTTCTCATCCTCGAATACCTCAACCTCAACGACTTTTGAGGGACTTAATGCATTAGCTACATAATCCTCAACAAACTCGGACCAATTCACAATATCAATTTTCTCACCCTTTAATTCATTGACAATCGCTTGAACCCTAGTTCCCTTAGGCCCAACACACGAACCTACTGGATCAACCTCAGGATTACGGGAGTAGACGGCAATTTTCGAACGAAAGCCAGCTTCTCTCGCGACCGAGCGGATTTCAACCACACCATCAAAAATTTCTGGCACCTCTAGCTCAAATAATCTTTTTAGTAAACCTGGGTGTGTACGAGAAAGAATGATTTGTGGTCCCTTTGTCGTATTCTCAACCTTGGTAATGTAGCTCTTCACACGATCACCTTGTTGGAACCGGTCATTAGGCATCAATTCATTAATGGGAAGCATGGCTTCAACTTTTCCTAAATCCACATAAATATTCCTTGCATCCACGCGTTGAACAATTCCAGTTACGATATCTTCTTCTTTATCAATGAAAGCATTGTAGATCAAGCCTCTTTCGGCTTCACGAATCCGTTGAGTAACGACCTGTTTAGCTGTTTGAGCAGCAATTCGTCCGAAATCACGAGGAGTAACTTCAATCTCTACAATGTCATTCAATTGAAAATTCGGTTCGATTTCTCTAGCCGCATCCAATGAAATTTCCAAACGGATATCAAGAACATCTTCAACAACAGTTTTCCTTGCAAACACCTTAATCACACCTGTTTGACGATCAATATCCACCCGCACATTCTGAGCAGTATTGAAATTTCGTTTATAGCTGGAGATTAGGGCTGCTTCGATTGCATCGATAAGAACTTCTTTGCTTATACCTTTTTCTGATTCGATCGCAGCTAAGGCTTCAATAAAATCCATGTTCATTTGAACTGAGTTCCCCCTTCCAAACCTATAATTTGACATACAATGGTAAACGCATAAGCCGTCATTTCAGCACGAATGTTTACCACTGACGATTTAAAGAAAGTTAAGTGATATCAAATACTTTCTTATTCGTTAAAAAACTATCGATTGTCTTGCGGTTGAGACTTTACTGTATGGTAAAGTGTAGATCGACTTGCCAGCTTTAATCACCAGGTTCTCTTCATCGAAAGAGGTTAATATACCCTCAAACTCCTTCTTACCGCCAATGGGCTCAAAGGTGGTAAGGAAGACGTTCATGTTAACTGCTTTGTGGAAATCCTGAGATTTCTTCAGCGGTCTCTCAGCTCCTGGAGAAGTCACTTCTAGGAAGTAGGCTTCGGTAATCGGATCTTGCTCATCTAGCTTTTCACTAACATATTCACTTATCTTGCTGCAATCATCGATATCAATGCCACCTGGCTTATCAACGATAACGCGCAAAAATCGGTTTCCCCCTTCTTTCACAAACTCAATATCAACCAGCTCGAAACCATTGTCATCTAACATCGGACGAATCATGGAATCTATGGTAGAAATGATGGATTGACTCAATCCTTGCAACCCCCTATTCAAAATGTAAAGAGTGGGTTTCCCCACTCTCCATCGCGTCGATCGTATCCACAGAATTTCACAGTAAATTATACCATAATGAATATTCCCATTACAAGAGCATGGTTAATAGCTTCTTATTTAGCTATCCCATTAAGTCCACTTAGCGGCCCAGAGCTTCATCTCTTTGAGTATGCTATGTAAATCTTCGCCTTTAGGGGTAAGATGATACTCCACCGTCACAGGGACGGTTGGGAATGCCTCCCTTTCCAATACTCCCACTCCCTCAAGATGGCGAAGTGTGTCGGTTAATGCCTTCGGACTAATATTATTGATGCTCCGCTGCAGCTCTCCGAATCTTTTCTTACCTCCGAACAATTCCCGTAGTACGAGAAAGGACCATTTGCCACCAATAACATCGAGTGTCGTTTCAATAGAGCAAGCAATATGCATCGGAATCTTCGGTGTATAATTGTTTCGTTCCACGGATTTCACAGTTTTGGTAATTCGATTAGTCATCAGTTTAAACACCCTCTCCCATTAATAGTAACATAAAGTGACTAGAATAAGGATAGCTGATTCGATTCTGGCAATCCACGGAAGCAACCTAACCCACCTAATAGCTCAATGACTGTTTTAGTAGCCTTCGTACGAATCTGAAAGTCCTCGATTGATAAGTAGTCACCGTCCACTCTAGCTGCGCTCAAGTTCTTAGCAGCATTCTCACCAACACCTTGGATCGCAGAGAAGGGTGGTATCAACATATCGCCATCGATAATGAATTTATTCGCTTCAGATCGGTACATATCGATTCCCTTGCAGCCAAATCCGCGAGCGGTCATTTCTAAACCCATCTCTAAGATAGAAATCATCGCTTTTTCCTTCGGTGTTGCTTGGAAGCCCTTGCCTTCAATTTCGATCAATTTGCGCTTAATCGGCTCATAGCCCTGATAGAATAGTTCAATATCAAATTCGTCAGCGCGAACAGTGAAATACGTAGCGTAATAGGCTAATGGATAATAAACCTTGAAGTAAGCCGTACGAACCGCCGAGATAACATACGCAGCAGCATGAGCTTTAGGGAACATATACTCAATCTTCAGACAAGAATCAATATACCAATTAGGCACCTTATGCTTCTTCATCTCATCGATCCATTCGTCCTTTAAGCCCTTCCCTTTACGAACACTTTCTGTAATCGTAAACGCTAAGCTAGCGTCCATGCCTGCTTTATAGATTAAGAAGAGCATAATATCATCACGACATCCGATTACGGTTTTAATATTACAGGTTTGATTCTTAATTAGATCCTGGGCATTCCCAAGCCATACTCCTGTTCCATGTGATAGACCAGAAATTTGCAACAAATCAGCGAATGAAGTTGGGCTTGTTTCTTGTAGCATTTGTCTAACAAATCGGGTACCCATCTCGGGTATTCCATAAGTAGCAACAGGTGTACGGATTTGCTCCGGTTTAACCTCTAATGCATCTGTGGAGTTAAATATACTCATAACCTTCGTATCATTCATAGGTATTGTAGTTGGATCTACACCCGTTAAATCCTGCAGCATCCGCATCATCGTGGGATCGTCATGTCCTAGAATATCTAACTTCAATAAATTCTCATCAAAAGCATGATAGTCAAAATGTGTCGTCTTCCATTCTGAAGTTTTATCATCAGCAGGGAATTGTACAGGTGTAATATCTTCTACTTCTATATAGTCCGGCACGACTACAATCCCCCCGGGATGCTGTCCAGTGCTTCTCTTAACACCGGTACACCCTTGTGCTAATCGCAACACCTCTGCGGTTCGCCAGCTCTTGCCATGATCCTCTTCGTACTTCTTGACATATCCAAATGCAGTTTTCTCTGCTACTGTACCAATTGTGCCTGCACGGAATACATTCTTCTCTCCGAATAATTCCTTCGTATAATTATGAGCGACGGACTGATATTCTCCTGAGAAATTCAGATCGATATCCGGTACCTTATCTCCCTTGAAGCCTAGGAACGTTTCGAAGGGGATATCCTGTCCCTCACCCTTCATCGCATGATTACATTTCGGACAATCCTTATTCTTAAGGTCAAATCCACTTGGAATGCTTCCGTCCGTAAACCATTCACTATATTGACAGGCAGGACATATATAATGTGCTGGAAGAGGATTTACTTCAGATATGCCTAACATCGTAGCGACGAAGGATGAACCAACCGATCCTCGGGAGCCTACGAGATATCCATCGGCATTGGATTTCTTCACTAATTTCTCAGAGATGAGATAGTTGGCGGAGAAACCAAATTTAATGATCGGGATTAGCTCTTTCTCTAATCGTGCAACTACAAGCTCTGGAAGCGGGTTGCCATACAACTGTTGAGCCGTATCATAACACGTGGAACGAATCTCATCGTCGGCACCTTCAAAAATCGGCGAGAACAATCCATTATCGGTAGGACCGCCCTTACGAGGGAACATCTCGAAAGGTTCAAAAAGCTCAGTAAGCTTAACTGTGTTCGTAACGACAACACGATACGCTTCTGCTTCGCCTAAGTAGCTAAATTCCTCAAGCATCTCTTGTGTGGTGCGTAGATGAGCTTGAGGTTTACGAATATCCTTCAACGGACTAAAGCCTGTTATGCCGTGAATCGTAATATCTCGTAATAAATGATGCTCCGGTTCTACATAATGCACATTACCAGTCGCGATTACAGGCTTACCTTGTTTATTCGCAATTTCAATGACGGTGCGTACGGCCTTATGTAAATCCTCGACACTCCCGACTAAGCCCTTATCCACAAGATGCATATAAGCACCAATAGGTTGTATCTCAAGTACGTCATAGAATTGTGCAATATGCTCGGCTTCTTCGATCGATTTGTTCAATACCGCTTCGAAGAATTCTCCTTTTTCACAGCCGGAGATAATTAATAAACCATCTCTTAGCTCCATCAGCTTAGATTTAGGAATAGTAGGTTGCTTATTAAGATAATCGGTGTGTGATAAAGAGACCAGACGGAATAAGTTTTTCTTACCCTGTGCGTTCTTCGCATAAATGCAACAATGAAAAGGGCGAGCATTGCTTAGCTTGGTTTGACCGACTAATTCATTCAGTTGATCTAGATTCAGAATGCCTCGATCTGTTGTATCTTTGATCATACCCATCAGAATTCCACCAAGTGCCGCAGCATCATCAACAGCTCTATGGTGATTGTCGAGGCTAACCTTATATTTATCAGCAAAAGTATTCAACCGATGATTTTTCATCGTCGGAAACAAAATTCGTCCGAGCTCTAATGTATCTAATACTGAATTTTTCGGCTCTGTTATTCCCTGATTTCTACATGCCGCATATAAAAATCCCATGTCGAATCTAGCATTATGTGCAACTAGCACATCGTCTCCGATGAATGAAATAAACCCAGGAAGTACTTCCTCTATTGTAGGGGCATTCTTCACCATAGAATCATCGATGTTGGTTAGCTGTGTAATGTTGTAAGGGATAGGCACGTGAGGATTTATCAGTTCGGCAAATCTGGCAATTTCTTTGCCATTCTCAATCTTCACACCAGCAATTTCTATCAATCTATTGTTCACAACAGATAATCCTGTCGTCTCCACATCGAATACGATGTAAGTTGCAGTACGAAGGTCCAAATCGCGGGGATTCATGACAATAGGCACTGAATCCTGCACGACATTGGCTTCAACACCATAAAGCACCTGGATACCATGCTTCTTGGCGGCTTTATTAGCGTCTGGGAATGATTGAACAGTGCTATGGTCTGTAATCGCTATAGCTTTGTGTCCCCATTTGGCAGCCCGTTTAATATATTCTTCTGCGGATCCAATCCCATCCATAATGCTCATGGAGGTGTGCAGATGGAACTCTACTCTCTTCTCCTCAGACTCATCCATTCGTTCTGGTGGAGCTAGCATCTCATTGATATCAGTTGCCATAATGGAAAGCTCAGGAGGATTCAAGAACCGATCGAATTCTGCTCGCCCACGAATACGGACGAACATTCCATTCGCGATCCCTTGTAAGGCTTTCTGCTCCTCTTTGCTTCGACCAAACACTTTTACGGCTATCGAATCCGTTGAGTCGGATATATAGAAGGAATATAGCTTCATCCCATTCTTGAGCTCTTTCTCACCATCAAAGCCAAATATACAGCCCTTAACGATAACCTTCGTTTCCTCATCTACAACCTGCATTAAAGGAACCGAAGCATCCTTAATATCGTAACCGAAAGAAAGTCGAACTTTAGCTTCGTCCTTCGTGTTAAAGCTTTCCCAGTCAGGTTCTGAGGTCATTGCTTCTTGAACAGCAATTCGATCCGCCTCGATCCGCTTCTGTTCAAACTTCTCATATTCCTCAATTCGATTATCATTCAAACCGAATTGAACTTTAATATCACGATTAAAGAACTGCTCATAATACCTTTGAATGTATTGATCGATCCCTTTCTTGACGGCCATCGTTCGTAGATGCTCGTCCAAGAGGCCAATCTTCAATATCTGTTCCTCAACCTCGAGATTAGCCTTGGCTAACCAGCCATTCACCGATACAACCTCATGCTGTATCCAATCAATTAATAATGACCAATATTCATCGATAATCGCTTGATAACCAACCTCTTCTTCATAATCCATAACTATACGGACCGAAGCGATCGACTTAAATCGTTCCCCCATGAGTTGACAGAACTGTGAATACACATTCTGTGGAATAAGACTTTTCTTACGAATATAGAACGTCCATGCCTTACTCTTCCTGCTGCACTCTACACGTTCTATATATCCATCAACAAAAAAAGCTTCGATGAGCTGAGCAGGAACCTCTGCCTGCTGCAGCACCATCTCGAAGCGATTTCTTTTTTCTGCTAGGTTATTCATCGCCCCAAGTCCTCCCCCAAAGCGTGATATGCCAAGACAATCCTTCATCTCATATGCTAAATTTAATAAGCTCGGGCGAAAACAACCGTATGCTTGGATGCTTCATTACACACAAGACAGGTTGCTTTATGCTCTTGAACATCAAAAGGAATGTTACGGCTAGTCGCGCCACTCTCATCCTTCACCTGCTGCTCACAAGCGTTTGATCCACACCATCCGGCAAGGTAAAATCCACGCTCCGCCTCTAATTGTTGTTTTAATTCATCCAATGAATTTACAGAATAGGTGCGACTCTCCATAAAGGCTTTGGCATTATTGTACATCTGATTATGAATTTCTTCTAGTAGCTGATTGACTTCAGCGATAAGCTCGTCTTGTTTAACAATTCTCTTCTCACCCGAAACTCTCGATACCAGAACAGCTTGTCCATTCTCCATATCCCGCGGTCCGATCTCTATACGAATAGGAATGCCTCTCATCTCATATTCATTAAATTTCCATCCAGGACTCATATCCGCCCGATCATCAACACGCGTTCTAATCCCAGCAGCTTTTAATTGCTTGAACAATTCATCTGTACGTGCGATAACCAGATCTCTTGATTTGGCAGGTCCAATTGGAATCATAACAACTTGAGTCGGTGCCACCTTCGGAGGCAGCTGAAGACCTCGATCATCACCATGTACCATAATCATAGCACCTATTAATCGGGTAGATACACCCCATGAGGTTGTATGTACGTATTGCTCAGTATTCTCTCGGTCCAGATATTGAATTTCGAATGCTTTAGCAAAATTCTGACCTAGATAATGTGAAGTTCCTGCTTGTAAAGCTCTACCATCCTTCATGATAGCCTCGATAGAGAAGGTATCCACTGCACCGGCAAATTTCTCAGAAGGTGTCTTCTGACCGGAAATCACAGGTATAGCTAGGAACCCTTCTACGAAGCTGCGATAGATTTCCAGCATTTGCATCGTTTCTTGTCGCGCTTCTTCCTCGGTTTCATGAGCGGTGTGACCTTCTTGCCACAAAAACTCACTCGTTCTTAAGAATGGCTGAGTCCGCTTCTCCCAACGCACTACATTTGCCCATTGGTTAATAAGTACTGGTAAATCACGGTAGGATTGAATCCAACGTGCATACATATGACCGAACATCGTTTCTGATGTTGGACGTATGGCTAGACGTTCCTCTAGCTTCTCGCCCCCAGCCTCGGTAACCCAAGGAAGTTCAGGATTAAAGCCTTCGATATGATCTTTTTCTTTCTCGAAGAAGCTCTCAGGTATGAAAATGGGGAAATAAGCATTACGATGTCCGGTTTCCTTGAAACGTGCGTCAAGCTCACGTTGAATTAATTCCCATATCTCATAACCATCCGGCTTGAACACAATACATCCACGAACCGGTGCATAATCCATAAGATCGGCTTTCTTAATCGCATCTAGATACCAACGAGAGAAATCCTCACTCTGAGGAGTAATTTCCTTAACGAATTGCTTGTCATTCTGTTTATCATTGGACATGGAAATCCTCCTGGACGCATTCATATTAGTATCATTAATCGATATTCTTACCCTTTGAATAAATTAACAATGTCGTTATAAGTAACTGCAAGCATAAGCATCATCAGCATGGCAAACCCGATAAAATGGACCAAACTTTCTCTATTCGGATCTACCGGCTTCCCTCTGAGTGCCTCTATGCCAAGAAAGAGGAGTCGACTTCCATCAAGCGCGGGGAATGGGAGCAAATTGAATATTCCCAAATAAAGACTGAGCAATGCTGTCCATAATACGAAGTAGGTTAGTCCTAATGCCACCGCTTCACCTGTTACCTCAACGATTTTAATCGGTCCGCCTAAATCATCCAGCTTAAATTGCAGCAAGATCAATTTCTTGAAGCCAATAAAAATTTCTTTGGTGAAGCTCCACATGAGAGTACCTGATTCAGTAAACGTTTCAACAAGAGAGGCATTACGCGTGAAGGATGATATCCCTATGCCTACTTTACCTACTCCATCGACTGCACGAGGTGTTAATTTTATTAGCTGTTCTTGATCTCCACGGCGAATGTTCCATAACATCTCTGAATCTGGTGATTGTGCAATTAAATCTCGAAACAATTGCGTGTCTGCATGGATTGGCTGTCCATTCACAGATAATATCAAGTCGCCTGGCTCCAAGCCGACATTCTGTGCAACCGATTTATCCTCCACCATCGATAATTTCACATGGATAGGTATACCTGTTGCAGTAACGTAGACAATGAACAGGAGAAAGGCCAATATGAAATTCATCATCGGACCAGCAAATATCGATAAAGCTCGTTGACCTACGGTTTTTCCGCCAAATTGACGATTCAAGGGTGCGATCTGAGTTTCCTTGCCGCGCCCTATCATCATGGCTTGAGGGTGTATCGCAAGGCTATTCACATGACCCGATACGTCCATTCGCAGTGTAAGCTGCTGCTCAATGTCAATGGTCTCCACAACACCGACCTGAATCCCTTGACGGCTATCTAATTGATCCAAGTAAATATGTGAAACTGTCCGATTGTCAGGTTCTGTCTGAATGCCAATGGTCTGTCCAGGTTGAATTTGGATTATCTCCGGATCCTCGCCAGCCATTCGAACAAACCCGCCAACGGGTAATAAACGAATCGTATAACGAGTTTCACCTTTTTTATATGTGAACAATCGAGGACCAAATCCAATAGCAAATTCCCTAACGAGTATTCCCGCCCGTTTTGCGAAGTAAAAATGTCCCCATTCATGGATTCCCACAAGAATAAAAAACATTAAGACAGTCCAAAATATTACAGTAGGAGTAAACAAACCGTCGATCTCCTCTCGTTTTTCAAGTAATTTGACTCAAAGGTATGTCATTAGAGTAACATTATTCAATTGTATTATTCAAGACGAGCTCTCATTCATATCAAACCATAATCTTTGCCGCAATTGCTCTTGCCCATGCATCCGCTTGTAGAATTTGCTCCAATTCAGGTTTGATTATGGCTTGGTGCTGGTTAAGAACCTCGCTAATGATGGATTCAATAGATAGAAAATCAATGTCCTTATTCAAGAATCGAGCAACCGCAATTTCATTAGCTGCATTATACACCGTCGAAGCTGTCCCTCCAGTTATTCCACTTTCAATAGCCATTTGCAAGCAAGGATATCTCTGATAATCCATCGGTCGAAAATGCAGGCTTCCTATCTCTGAAAGCTTAAGCTGATCTGAGGGAGTTGATAAACGATTCGGATAAGTCAATGCATATTGAATGGGAACCCGCATGTCTGGGGTACCTAATTGCGCCATAATACTATAATCAACGAATTCTACCATGGAATGAACAATACTCTCAGGATGGATTACCACTTCGATCTGTGAATAATCGAGCTGAAACAACCAATGAGCTTCAATAACCTCTAACCCTTTATTGGCCATTGTCGCCGAATCAATCGTTATCTTTGCACCCATGGACCAGTTAGGATGCTTCAACGCTTGTTCTACGGTTACATTCTTTAATTGCTCACGGGTTTGATCACGGAATGAGCCACCTGAAGCGGTAATAATCAATTTATTAACCTGTTTGATGGATTCACCATTTAAGCATTGGAATATCGCTGAATGCTCACTATCAATAGGTAATAGCTTCACGTTATTGCGTTGTACCGCATCTGTTACGATATGTCCAGCCGATACGAGTGTTTCTTTATTAGCCAGACCAATCGTCTTACCGGCTTTAATTGCAGCCAATGTAGGTTTAAGACCTAAGCTGCCCATTATTGCACTAACCAAAAAGTCATGATCTCCCCCGACAGCTACCTCTAATAAGCCTTGCTCTCCATGCAGTATCTTGACACTAGCAGGTGCCTCCCTGCGAACTTGATCTGCTAACTCCGCATTAAAAACAGATACTACTTTCGGTTTAAATTGATGGATTTGCTCAAGTAGCAGATTGACATTAGATCCTGCTGCTAGAGATTCTACCTGGAATAATTCCGGATGCTTAGCGATAACCTCAAGCGTTTGGGTACCAATAGAGCCAGTAGATCCAAGAATACCGATTCGTCTCTTCATTATTCTCTCCTATTCCACAATAAAATAAATCAAGATATGATATCAAGGATCAAATATACAAATGGAAATACGATAAGCCAACTATCCGTGCGGTCTAATACACCACCATGACCTGGCAATAGTGTTCCTGAATCCTTCACACCGAAGGTTCTCTTGTATGCAGATTGAATTAAATCACCAACTTGTCCTACGATTCCAATTAGTAATCCTAAAAGTGCAGCTTGTTCGAGGCTGATTAATTCAGGACTGTATAAAGCAAAGCAGATCGCAAAAGCAATCGATAGTACGAATCCTCCCACAGCGCCTTCTACGGTTTTCTTAGGACTGATCGAAGGCCATAATGGACGTTTGCCAATTGCCCAGCCCGTAAAGTACGCGCCTGCGTCAGTGATCCAAATACAGGAAAATATGAGGATTGCCCAGAGCAGCCCGTCTTCCTGCCAACGTATCGTCGCCATATAATGAAAGCCCATTCCGATGTAAACTACACCAAACAATAGAATAGCAGATTTATCAATGGGAGTTTTATTCTTACTAATTACGGTTGCTGTCATTAAGAGTAGCATGAATAGCCATATCCAGACCTCAGCACTCATACCAAATGCATAATCGCCTTGGTTCCAAGGCAATACCATGAATGCCACCCCTAAATAACCAACTATACTTGGTATCGAGGTGCGATTGCTTTTGCTCATTCTGACGAGCTCATCATAGGCGATCAATGCCATCAGCCAGAGTAACACATGGAATACATAATCCCCGAGATATAGTAGCGATAGAAATCCGATTGCCGCAATGATTCCTGTTATGATTCTTTGCTTCATATTAAGCCTCCTAAATACTAGAAAACCTGAGATTATACGGCGCCAAATCTGCGGTTTCTCTTCTGATATTGCTGAATCACTTCAAAGAGATGATTTCTCGTAAATGCTGGCCAATATACATCTACAAAGGCTAATTCCGTATAGGCTAGTTGCCATAACATAAAGTTACTGATTCGTTGTTCGCCACTCGTACGTATTAATAAATCTGGATCAGTCAGTGAGGATGAATGTAAGTTATGAGAAAAAACGTCTTCTGTGATTTCATCTGTGGTAAGAATACCGTTCTGCACTTGATCTGCGATGCGTCTGACAGCTGAGAGCATCTCTCTTCGACTGCCATAATTAAGAGCAAAATTAAGAATCAACCCGGTATTATGTTTGGTTTGAATTTCTGCTTCTTCAATCGCTTTTAGAGTGTGTTGTGGTAAATCTTCCTTCCAGCCCATCATACGAATTTGAACATTATTGGATATTAATTCTGCTAATTCGATGGAAAGAAATTCTTGAGGCAGTTTCATAAGAAAATCAACCTCATCCTTTGGACGTTTCCAATTTTCAGTGGAGAACGCGTACAAGGTCAACACTTTAATACCAATTTCGTCAGCAGCAAGGGTAATTTGTTTGACCGTACTCATGCCACTGCGATGTCCAGCAACACGTGGTAAACCACGCTGCTTAGCCCAACGACCATTACCATCCATTATGATGGCTACATGTTGTGGAATATGAAGTGGATCCAAAGAAATAACTGGGTTCTGTTTGTTTTTTTGAAACCATTTGAGTCCGAATACGTTCATTTTGTTATCCCCCATAAATGAACAGATACATAAAACCCCTCCGTATAGGGGGGGTAAAACTTTACACATCCAAAATTTCTTTTTCTTTTGTTGCAATTAATTTATCAACATCTGTAATATAACGATCAGTAATTTTCTGGATATCCTCTTGCGTTCTTCTGGATTCATCCTCAGAAATATCGGTTTTCTCTCTCTTCTTACATTCATCATTGGCATCACGACGAATATTGCGGATCGCAACCTTAGCTTCCTCACCAGACTTCTTAATCATCTTGACCAAATCCAATCTTCTTTCCTCCGTAAGCATCGGTATAGAAATCCGAATAACTGTACCGTCATTGGAAGGAGTTATCCCGAGATCCGATTTCATGATCGCTTTTTCGATGGAAGCTAAAGATGATTTATCCCATGGTTGAATGATGAGTGTTCTTGCATCTGGGACTGTAATTCCCGCTAATTGGCTAATTGGTGTAGGTGCTCCGTAGTATTCCACTTGGATTCGATCAAGCATCGATGGGTTTGCTCTACCCGCTCTTAAGGAAGCCAAATCCTTTTTGAAAGCGATAATGGCTTTATCCATACGTTCTTCTGCATGTCTCTTGATGGTTTGTGGCATAAAAGAATCACTCCCCTCTAACAGTTGTACCGATTTTTTCACCCAGCACTACACGTTTAATATTACCATTCTCCATTATAGAAAATACGATCAAAGGTATGTTATTGTCCATACATAAGGAGGAAGCCGTGGCATCCATAACGCCTAGACTCTTATTGAGCACTTCCATGTAAGTTAATTTATCATATTTAACGGCAGTGGCATCCAAGAATGGATCAGCTGAATACACACCATCCACTTTATTCTTCGCCATCAGGATGACCTCAGCTTCAATCTCAGCTGCACGAAGAGCCGCTGTTGTGTCTGTAGAGAAGTATGGATTTCCAGTGCCAGCAGCAAAGATAACAACTCGCCCTTTTTCCAGATGACGAATCGCTCTACGCCTAATATAAGGCTCTGCAATTTGTTGCATTCCGATCGAGGTTTGTACCCTCGTTGGTACACCGATATTCTCCAATGCATCTTGTAGTGCAAGACCATTCATAACTGTGGCAAGCATGCCCATATAATCCGAGGTTGCTCGATCCATACCCTTGGCACTTCCCGATACGCCTCTCCAGATATTACCGCCACCGACTACAATGGCCACTTCTACTTTTAATTCAACGACCGCTTGAACTTGTTCTGCAATGGAAGATATAATCACCGGATCGATACCAAATCCTTGAGGACCTGATAAAGCTTCACCGCTAACCTTTAGGATGATTCGTTTAAAGACAGGTTTACTCATTGTTATGTACCTCCATTAGTGAGCGGGCGAATGATAATGCTTCATATTATTGAAAAAGAAGGAACACATAGGTGTTCCTGCTATTCAACGAATACTATTGCTTCGTTTGAGCCATTACCTCTTCAACAAAGTTGTCAACCTTCTTCTCTAGCCCTTCACCAAGCTCAAAGCGTACAAATCGACGAATCGTAATATTCTCACCGATCTGAGAAACCTTTTCGTTTAACAGCTGATCGATCGTTTTATCTGGATCTTTGATATAAGACTGTTCCATCAAGCAATTTTCTTCGTAAAATTTACTGATGCGGCCTTCTACCATTTTCTCAATAATTTTTTCTGGTTTACCTTCGTTTAATGCTTGTGCACGTAGTATTTCTTTTTCCTTCTCAAGTTCTTCGGTTGGCACTTCTTCCCGACGAACATAGAGTGGGTTTGCTGCTGCAACCTGCATAGCAATATCTCTAACAAATTCACGGAATTTATCTGTTTTACCTACAAAATCAGTTTCACAGTTAACTTCAACCAAGACACCAATTCTACCACCAGCATGGATATAAGATTCAACAGCACCCTCAGTTGCAATCCGTCCTGCTTTTTTGGATGCAGCAGCTAAGCCTTTTTCTCTAAGAATGTCGGACGCTTTATCCAAATCACCATTAGCTTCTTCTAACGCTTTCTTGCAATCAAGCATTCCTGCTGCTGTTCTCTCACGAAGTTCTTTAACCATTGCCGCTGTAACAACTGACATGGGACACACTCCTTATAGTTTAAATGTAATTATCCTTTGCAAAAAGGGTGGTGAGGGTTCTTCAACCTTCAAACCACCCTAATGTGTATTTATATCTCGACTATTATCTTAAGGCTTAGGCAGTTGTTGTTTGTTCGCCGTGTTGTTGTTGACCTTCAACGATAGCATCAGCCATCTTGGAAGTAAGCAGCTTGACCGCACGAATCGCATCGTCATTACCAGGAATGACATAATCAATTTCATCAGGGTCACAGTTAGTATCCACGATACCAACAATCGGAATACCAAGTTTGCGTGCTTCAGCAACAGCAATACGTTCTTTACGTGGATCAATAATAAACAATGCGCTAGGCAATTTTTTCATATGTGAGATACCACCGAGGAATTTGGACAAACGATCTTTCTCTTTGTTAAGAATAATAACTTCTTTCTTAGGAAGAAGTTCAAATGTACCGTCCTCTGACATTTTCTCCAGCTTGTGAAGACGATCAATACGTTTTTGAATCGTTTGGAAGTTGGTCAATGTTCCACCTAACCATCTTTGGTTAATGAAGTACATGCCACAACGGCCTGCTTCTTCTGCAACGGAATCTTGAGCTTGCTTTTTCGTACCTACGAATAGAATCGTGCCACCATTCTCAGCAACTGATTTAATGTAGTTGTAAGCTTCGTCGACTTTCTTAACAGTCTTCTGTAAATCAATGATGTAAATACCGTTTCTTTCTGTGAAGATGAATTTATCCATCTTCGGATTCCAACGACGGGTTTGATGTCCGAAGTGAACTCCAGCTTCTAAGAGCTGCTTCATGGAAATAACTGCCATCTTGTCTCACGTCCTTTGATTTGGTTTTGTATGCCTCCGCCATTCGCATTTCCGAATAAAACTCCCCATTATGGGATAGCACCTTATTCTGATTGAATAGCGTGTGTATTTTAACACCATCAACTACTATAACATAATTGGCGGATATTATGCAAGAGAAACTGCCCTCCTACCGAGGTGAAGTAATGATATTAATAAGCTCGGTTGGACTTGGTTTTTCAGAGAATTCGAATGTTCCTACTTGAATTTTATTATTTAATTTTCTTCGGGTTAATTCCTCTTTGAAGGATTCCGCATCACTTATAAGACCAGCTGTAATTAATAACTGAGTGACATCCTCTGTTACCATTCCAGATTCAATGCTTATATGATAAGTAGCTGAATTTCCTATTACAAGCTTCTTCGCAGGAGCTTCTACTTCAGTTTCCTTTACTACCGGTACTTGTTCCACGGACTCTTTAGCATGAAGAACAGCTTCATCCATCTCATCCTGTGTATAGAGAACAACCGATTTCTCAATAACATTATATTCAAGCGAATCTGCAATAGCCTTAAGCTCTTCAAGCGTAAATTGATTTTCATCTATGTTACTATCATTCAGTAGAGCATCATGACCTACTCCAGTAATAGCTAAATTCATTAGTTGCAACAATATTGCTCCTATAATAAGTCCGATCCCTAACCCAATTAGCATGCGATTATCCTTAAGCACGGAATTGTTCCTCCTGACGTGCTAATTGAATGATGAGTTGTATTTCACCTTTATTCATCCCCGTTTTTCTGGCAATATATTCAATCGATTTCCCTT
>JBBDTA010000134.1:0-23438 GCA_040904605.1 Paenibacillaceae bacterium | reverse complement strand
TTTCCGTTATTCATACGCAACTACTGCAGAAAGCTCTAGTGAGGTCCAGATACTCGGAGTCCTCTTAAGCAGCAACAATTAAGTAGAACTGAGCCAAATTTTAAGCATTTGCTCTAACTTTTCAAGGCTTAACAGGTTCCCTACAAAAAACTCGCCAAACTCACCAAAACGGGCACTTACCTCGTCAAAGCGCATTTCGTAAACTAGCTTTTTGAATTGCAGCGCATCATCAGCGAATAGGGTAACTCCCCATTCCCAATCGTCGAAGCCAACAGAACCGGTAATGATCTGCTTGACCTTACCGGCATACTGCCGACCGATCATACCATGCTTGCGCATCATCGCTTTACGTTCATCGATAGTAAGTGAGTACCAATTGTCATTGCCTTCACGTTTTTTGTTCATGGGATAGAAGCAGATGTGGTTCGTCTTCGGTAAGGCTGGCTTCAATCTTGCAATAATTTCTGGATTTTCCAGCGGATCGATGCCAGGTTGATTCACATAGTTACTCAATTCAACAACGGAGACATAAGAATGAGAGGGATATGTGTAAGCGGCAAACAGCAATTTATTATATTGTGTCTCCAACTCATTCAATTCTTCTAACGTTTCCCTGAGGTGCATCATTACAAAATCTGCTTTCTGTCCAACAATCGTATATAATGCCAAACTTCCTGTTCTATTCTCATGAACGGCTTCGGATTTCTTAAGCCATTCCACTAGTTCATTTTGTGCTTCTTTGCGATCCGCTTCAGATGCATTACGCCATGCTGACCAGTCTAGGGATCGGAAATCGTGCAGGGCATACCAGCCCTCTAATGTAATTGCTACTTCACTCATGTTATCTACTCCTTGTCTATTGTATGAAATTCACTTTTACCATTGTATCACAAGTTGACTTAGGTAAAAAATTTCAAGTACACTTAAAGAGCTTACTCAATAAATATGTTATTGAATAAGCTCTAGAAGAGGGTATATAGAAAGGAATGAACATCTCATGATACAAGTTGCTATAATTATCGTTCTCATGTTCGTCATTATGCTGGGATTAGGGTTTATTCTGAATATGCTATTAAAGACGACTTGGCTGCCTTTATATGCATATGCATTACTGATCCTTGGCATTATCGTTACGTTCTTATTCAAGGAGGACGGTACCTTCTGGGAGACCATCCGTTCATTTGCCTTTCCTGATTACGCTGCAGCGATTGGCGGCTTTATCGGAGCTTGGATGAGCGGAAGTACGATTAACACATTACGAGTAAATGGCTTTAAGATGTTCTAGTATATAAAGAATACTTTTTTTGGAGATAATGAATCTATACATCATGTATAGAGGAGATGCTTCATGCCATTCGCAAAAATCAACGGTACTACACTGCATTATCATGTCAAAGGTGAAGGTTTACCGATTATATTCATTCATCCGCCGCTTCTTACTAAAGCTAATTTCAATTATCAGGTTGCACAGCTTTCTGGAATCTACCGGGTCATTACATTCGACATTCGAGGGCATGGTCATTCTGTGGCCAGTCGTGATGAACCACTTACTTATCCACTCATCGTCGAGGATATGAAGCAGCTTATGGATCATCTTGATATCCAGAAAGCGTATGTATGCGGGTATTCAACAGGAGGATCCATTGCTCTGGAGGCTATATTAACATATCCAGATCGTTTCTATGGTGGAATGTTAATTAGTGCGGTGTCTGAGGCGAGTGATCTCTACATAAGAACACGAATAAAATTAGCTGTCTCCATGTGTCAGCTGAAGGCGAAAAACTCACTCGCGTATGCAATATGCAGAGGGAATGCGGATTGTAACGCCACGTTTCAACAATTAAGCAAAGATGCCAAGCTAGGAAAGTTAGTGAATTGGCGACAATATTATGAATACAGTCTTCACTATAATTGCACCTATCGCTTAGGAGAAATCAGGAAGCCCATGCTTCTGGTATATGGGAAGAAGGATCGATCCTTCTATAGATATGCGGATATACTAGAACGCAAATTACTCGATAATAAGTTAATTCTCATTCGAGGTGTGTCCCATCAGATTCCTACTAAAGCAGCACAGTCCATGAATGAGATTATCAAACAATGGCTGACTGTTGTGCATAGAGAGCAGCAGGTATCACACATCAAGCTTGATGAACCGATGATACTCGATTCTGCGGCAATGGAATCCACGATATATAATAAAGAAGCAATCTCAGAATTATGAGATTGCTTCTTCCTTGAGTCCATGCATAGCTTCCTTGGCCAATATATACATAGCTGAGCTCCAACCAAGCGGGGTGTTCGGATTTGGCTTTGCGGAGTTGCTATAGTACAACTCAGGTAATACACCGGGACGAAGCATGACTGATTCTGTTTGTCGGACATACTCAAGAGCTTTATCCGGGCTACCGAGCTCTTGATGACACATGGCTAACCAAGGTAAACCAAATGTCCATTCTGCTTCTCCACCATAATAGAAGTCACTTGGATGCGCTCGACCGTGCTCATGCTCTTTAATATTGTAGTAGCTGTCACCTTCATATCGGATGACGCCGCGCTGTCTTAATAAACGGGATTCTACATTCTTGACAATCTGTTCTCCGAGAAGTCCGGTGAATAGCCTGTATGGATAAATTAGGCTAAGCTGTGCTAGGTCTACGGGCTTATCCTTACTCTCACGCGGGAATAAGTCGAACATGGTTTGTAAGCCTCTAGATACAAGTTGTTCAGGCACGTGCACCAAGGATTCCACAGCTTTCAAGCCTGCTACACAAGCTCCGACTGAAGAGGAATGCACCTCTCGCCATTCTTCCCACATCCCATTATCGGGATCATGCCAGTATTCGACACTCTCCAGCACTTCAACTAGCTTCTGTACCAAGCTCCGATCGGCTTCATTACGAAGCATTTGTTTCCCGTAACGTACGCCTAAGCCAATACCGAAGAGGAGACCACCAATCATATCATGCTGGATATGACCCCAATTCTGCGAATGGATTTCCTTGCCGTCCTCCGAGTAACGAGCGTGAATATATTCCCACTCAAAGGTTGGTTTATATTGACGTAGAATATCAATCTTCCATTCATAATCCAAGAGCATATCGAACAGTCGATGATAGGTTTTCTCATACATGGAATTTGGTTTGTTCACGTAGGGTAATGACATATATACACAATCACGGATCCAGATGTAGCGATAATCCTTAGAAACACTGGCCACATAGACATTCTCTGGATTACGGAGTTGATCGAGTACCTTATAGCTTTCTTGCAGCATAAGCCTATCACCTCCTTGTTACGAGTATGTTATTTGTACATTATGGACAGTATTTTATATTTCGTCAATATTACGAAGGAATTTTTTGGATTGTTATAGAATAAAGAGTAATATATCTTATGCGTCAGGAAGAGAGGTTGTTCATATGTCCGTACCGCCTTCCTCCTATGAAGTGTATTTATACCATCAGGGGAATCTCTTTCACAGCTATCGAATGATGGGTGCACATCTCATAGAGTCCGATGGTGTTCATGGCGTTCGTTTTACTGTATGGGCACCGGGCGCTTACAAAGTTCAAGTCGCAGGTGATTTTAATGGCTGGAATGGCGAAAATCATGTAATGAGCCGATTACCCGATTCGGGTATCTGGTGGATTTTTGTAGCATATATTGAAGAAGGAACCTCGTATAAGTTTGAGATAGTAACCCCTCATGGCGATCGATTCCTAAGAGCCGATCCATACGCATTCCGTTCTGAATTACGTCCAGGAACAGCATCCATCGTACATAATTACAATCAATTTGACTGGACAGACCATCAATGGATGAATCGCAACCCGGAGCCATCCATCTATAACAGTCCAATGAATATCTATGAGGCACATCCTGGTAGCTGGAAAACCAAACCGGATGGTTCTTATTACAGCTATGAGGAGTTGGCTTATGATTTTCTGGATTATGTCATCGAGATGGGATATACCCATATCGAGTTGATGCCGCTAGCTGAACACCCTTATGATCGTTCTTGGGGGTATCAAATTACAGGATATTATTCGATTACAAGCAGATACGGAACCCCAGAGCAATTCAAATTTTTTGTAAATCGCTGCCATGAGCGCGGGATTGGTATCATACTCGATTGGGTTCCAGCTCACTTCGTTCGAGACGAGCATGGGTTACGTCGTTTTGACGGATCCCCATTATACGAGTATGCAGATCCGCGAAAAGCGGACAAGCCTCTATGGGGCACGCTAACGTTCGATTATGGGAAGCCTGAGGTATCCGGCTTTCTCATATCGAATGCCATATACTTAATGGAGATTTATCATATTGATGGACTACGTGTGGACGCTGTTGCGAGCATGCTAGATCTTAACTTTGATAAACCACATGATATGTGGATCACGAATGAAGATGGTTCAACTGACAATCATGAAGCACTTGCATTCTTACGTAAGCTCAATGAAACCGTTTTTCATTATTACCCGAATGCCTTGATGATTGCCGAGGATTCCTCAGACCGTCCACTCGTGAGCGCTCCGACTGATATCGGAGGATTGGGTTTTAATTATAAGTGGAACATGGGATGGATGAACGATATTCTCCGATATATGCGAATTGAACCGGAGCATCGCGGTCCCCACCTGAACCGACTCCTATTCTCTTTCTTATACACATATAGTGAGAATTTTATACTTCCGCTATCTCATGATGAGGTTGTACATGGGAAGAGATCGCTGCTGAACAAGATGAATGGAGACATGTGGCGCAAATTTGCCGACTTACGTCTTCTCTTACTCTTCATGTATGTACACCCAGGAAAAAAACTCTTATTCATGGGAAGTGAATTCGGTCAATTCGACGAATGGAAGGATCTGGAGCAGCTTGACTGGAAGCTGCTTGCCGAATATGAAACACATCAGAAGATGCACAAATATGTTCGTGATTTAAACCATGTGTACCAACACGAGCCAGCGCTATGGGAGCTAGATCATGATGCTTCTGGAGTTCTCTGGATCGATGCGAATCATACATCTCAAAGGGTTGTCTGTTTAGTGCGTAAGGGGAAAAATGCGGACGAATTCGTTCTAGCTGTCATCAATTTTTCCGCCGAGGTTTTCCAGCGCTATCGTGTAGGGGTGCCGAAGTCGGGCATGTATAACGAGATTCTGAACAGTGACCAAGCCTACTATGGTGGCTCAGACCAGATTAATCCTTATCCCATTCAGTCTGCAGACGTCCCGTGGCATGGACAGCCTTACAGTATTGAGATCACAGTCCCCCCTATGGGTGGTACCTACTTCAGAAGGAGTTGATGTGAATGCAGAGAAAAGAATGTGTTGCCATGCTGCTAGCCGGAGGCGAAGGTCGACGTTTAGGAGCTTTAACTGAACAAATTGCCAAACCCGCGGTACATTTTGGCGGTAAATATCGAATCATTGATTTTACATTAAGTAACTGTACAAATTCCGGTATTGATGCTGTAGGTGTATTAACCCAATATCAGCCGCTTGTATTGAATAGTTATATTGGAATTGGAAGTCCTTGGGATTTAGATCGCAAGGAAGGAGGAGTATCCGTACTCCCGCCTTATATGAAATCTGCAGGTGGAGATTGGTACACGGGCACAGCGAATGCGATTTATCAGAATATAGGATTTGTAGAACAATTCGATCCAGAATATCTACTCGTTATCTCAGGAGATCACATTTACAAAATGGACTATGACTGGATGCTCCAAGCGCACAAAGAGAATCATGCGGATGCTACGATAGCCGTCGTAGAAGTACCCTGGGAGGAAACGAGTCGTTTTGGAATTATGCGTACGGATGAAGCTGGCAGGATTATAGAGTTTGCCGAAAAGCCTAAGAATGCTACGAGCAATCTGGCTTCTATGGGCGTGTATATGTTCACTTGGTCTGTGCTTAAAGACTACTTGATGAAGGATGCAGCCAATCCTGATTCTAGCAATGATTTCGGCAAGGATATTATTCCAAAGCTGCTCAAGGATCATGCGAATCTTCTGGCTTATAGGTATGAAGGGTATTGGAAGGATGTGGGTACGATTCATAGCTTATGGGAAGCGAATATGGATTTATTACAGGAGATGCCTAGCTTGAATCTGAATGACCACGGCTGGCGTATTTATTCCCAGAATCCTAATCAACCTGCGCACTATATTGCCCCAACGGCTCAATTAAGTAATTCACTTGTGAACGAAGGCTGTGAGGTAGCGGGTTGTGTTGACCACTCAGTGCTTTTCTACGGTGTTCAAGTTGCAGAGGAAAGTCATGTTATCGATTCGGTCATTATGCCTAATGTTAAGATTGGTCGCGGTGCTGTGATTCGAAGATCAATTGTTGGTGAAGGAACAATTATTGGAGAAGGCTGTCAGATTGGTTCGGTTAATGGCGAAATTACATTAATTCCAGGTGGGAAAACGATCTTATAACATACAATGAGGTGAATACGAATATGAAAAGAGCAATGGGCGTTATCAACCTAATTAACGAAATTGACTTCTTGGAAGTGCTTTCACGTAATCGTTGTGTAGCCGCCGTACCCTTTGGTGGGCGATATCGTCTTATTGATTTCATCCTTTCGGGAATGGTTAATTCCGGCATGAGTAAGGTTGCAGTGTTCACACATGCTAAATATAGAGCTCTCTTGGACCATCTGGGCTCGGGTAAAGAGTGGGATCTGGATCGCAAGCGTGGAGGATTGTTCGTGCTTCCACCCAACACAGAAGAGCATGACGAGAAAGCCAAGGGTGACCTATATCAATTCTATTGCCAGAGAGATTACTTTCACCGTAGTAAGCAGGATGTAGTCGTTATTACGCGTAGCCATATGGTGTGTAATATTGATCTTGAACCAGCCATCCAGGCTCATCTGGATGGAGATGCTGATATTACGATGGTATATAAGCGCACTGCCGATGAGACGTTATCACGTAACCGTCGTATTCGGATGGACGAGGCAGGTCGCGTAGTCGAAATGCAAGACCATAATGGTAGATTAGTTAGTGATAATGTGTCTATGGAAATATTCATTATGACGAAGGCTTTCTTATTAGATCTAGTGGAAACCTCGCTTGCTCAAGGCTACGATCACTTCTTCCGAGACGCTATTATGAAGAATATGGATCGATTGAAGATTGCCTCCTATGAATATACAGGTTATCTGGGTATTATTAACACGATTCAAAGCTATTATCATCATAGTATGAATTTATTGATTCCTGAAGTACGAAGAGAGCTATTCTACAAGAATGGTCTGATCTATACGAAGATTAAGGATGAACCGCCAGCACGTTACTTAGATGGCTCGTCTGTTCAGAATGCACTCATTGCGAATGGGTGTGTCGTAGAAGGATCGGTTGAGAATTGCATTCTATTCAGAGGTGTCAAGATACGGGCTGGAGCGGTTGTGCGTAATAGCATCATTCTACAGAATAGTGAGATTTATACCGGCGTTTCAATCACGAATGCTATTCTCGACAAAGATGTGAAGGTGCTCGAGGGCAAGGTGCTTCAGGGAGACCCAACGGCTCCATTCTTAGCAGTAAAACGGAGTATCATTGGGCAATAAAAATGAATTGGACCTAAGGGAGTATAAATAGATGAAAATATTATTCGTAGGATCTGAAGCGGTGCCTTTTGCCAAGACCGGCGGTTTAGGCGATGTGATTGGTGCGCTGCCTAAACCACTCAAAGACCTTGGCTGTGATATTCGTGTGATACTCCCCAAGTATCAGGATATTCCAGATTCATTCAAGACTGAGATGCAACAGAACCACATTACGGATTGGACGATGCAATTAGGTTGGCGGCAGCAATATTGTGGTATTCAACAGTTGATGATGGATGGCATTACGTATTATTTTGTGGATAATGAATATTACTTCAAACGCGGCGGCCTATATGGTTATGGCGATGAGGTAGAACGTTATGCTTTCTTCAGTAGAGCTGTACTAGAAGCATTGCCCTTGCTAGGCTGGAAGCCAGACGTGATCCATTGTCATGATTGGCAAACGGGCTTAATTCCGTATATGTTAAAGTCGAAGTATCTTCATAATCCCTACTATTCTAGCATCCGCTCTATCTTTACGATTCATAATCTGATGTACCAAGGTATATTCAGCGAGGATATGCTGCGGGATTTAGTGGGTATCAGTATTGGTGATCGTTCCGTTCGCGAGTTGGAGCTTCATGGCGGCAGCAGCTGTCTCAAGGGTGGAATTGCCTTCGCGGATCGAGTTACAACCGTCAGTAAGACGTATGCTGAGGAAATTCAGACCGGTGAATATGGTGAGAATTTAGATGGCTTGCTGCGATGGCGACGGGAAGATCTGATAGGAATCGTGAATGGCATCGACAATACACTGTTCGATCCCATGAATGACCCTGCGATTGCGGTGCCTTTCCGTAATTCATTATCGAAGAAGAGAGCTAATAAGCAGGCGCTCCAACGAGAATTTGCCTTACCGGAATCGGCTGAAATTCCTATGATCGCTATTGTTACACGTTTAGTCGAACAGAAGGGTCTGGACCTGATCGCATCTATACTGGATGAATTACTGCGGGAGGATATTCAGCTTGTGGTGTTAGGGACAGGCGAGAAGCAGTATGAGCACCTGTTCGGCCATGCTGAGTTTCTGAACCGCGACAAGGTTAGGGCATGTCTACGGTTTGATGATGGACTTGCCAGAAGAATGTATGCATCCTCGGACTTATTTCTCATGCCCTCTCGTTTCGAGCCATGTGGGATTGGCCAATTATTAGCTATGCGTTACAGATCCATACCGATTGTCCGTGAGACAGGTGGGCTGAAGGATACCGTACAGCCTTATAATGAATTTACCGGTGATGGTTGGGGATTCAGCTTTACCCATTATAACTCCGTTGATATGCTCCACACGATTCGAAGGGCGCTATTGTTCTATCATCAAGAGGAGCATTGGGAGCGGCTGCATCACAACGTACGAAAGCTTGATTTCGGCTGGGAGCGATCAGCGAAAGCATACTTGTCGTTATATCGTGATAATACGAATGGTTAAACCGTGATTCCATATAAAAACTATCCGAATTCACCTTTTTATATGGTAGAATGATAGATGATTATTATGAGAATGGACGGAGCGACAACGAATGAGAATGACCAATCTGCTACATTTTACGGAAAACCATCGATTTATCATTCACCGCGACTTTTCACTGAGCCCTCTGGATCTTAGAATGATTTCGATTATTTATCAGCCTATGGTTGGTGCATATGCCACTAGTCTTTACTTATTATTGAATCATCAGCTACCCGCAGAAAGAATTGGCTATACCTCTGCGGATCAACTTCGTAAATTGTTCCTTGCACTAGGGATTGAGCCGAATGAACGTGGAAGAAAGCTGCTTGTTGAGCAATGCTCGAAGCTTGAAGCGGTAGGTCTCTTACATACATTCCGAACGGAGCTATCCCAAACGGAGGAATACATATATGAATTTAGACTTTCTGAACCACTAAAGCCGACTGAATTTTTCCAAACTCAGCACTTATTATTACTTCTCCGCGACAAGATCGGTAAGTATCCCGTCATGGCCCTTCGTTCCGATCTGGAGGGTACATTGCAGCCGGATGTGGATGATCCCTATGGAATCCGCGAGGAGCTGTCCATGCCCTTCTATGAAATTTTCTTATTAGACTCACAAACCGTGGATTTGGAATTCGAGCAAGCATCTTCAACGACCAAGATGAATGAGCAGATGCCCGTGAATGAGCACAAGGAAGACGAAAGATTGCAGTATGGCCATATTATCCGCAGATTTCCGAAGAATTCAGCTAATCGTCCACATGTAGAGAAGCTAAAGGATCATCAAGATGATCTGGTGCTAATTAATTATTTGGCCGAAAAATATAGATTAACGCTAAAGGAAATGTGCCAGCTTCTAGATGAAGAGGGTGTATTCACTGCTAAGGGTAAGCTTCTCGGTGATCAGCTGGAGCATAAAGCGAATGAAACGTTCTTACAAAGTCGCAAGCGCGAAGAGCATGTAGAGTGGAGCTCACTGGGCCAAGCGGACGCTTCACGTATTCAGACGGCGGCTACACAAGATACGAATGCAGCTGTTGAGTTAACTATGAGCTTGAAGGTGCCTGATTGGTTAGTTGAACAATATGATAGCTCTGCCTACAATAAGATGCTATCAACGGAACCGCATACACAGGTGCTTCGTGTCTTAGTTGCACCGAATATAAGCAGACCCACGCTTAATCTGTTCAGCAAGCTGAATTTGTACTATCGGCTTCCCGATGCTGTATTGAATGTACTCGTCCATCATATGCGTACAACCAAGCTGCCTTGGAAGGAAAATTATATTGAGAAGATGGCGGCAAGCCTGCAAGGTGAGCAGATTCTGACCTTCGCTCAGGCGGTCGAATATTTCCACAAGGAAAGTGAGGCGCGGAGTGGCGTAGTTAAATCCCCGGGAAGTAATAACAAGAAGAAAATGGGGTTTAAGGAGAAAACTTCACAGAAACCGAAAATTCCTATCTTCCGTGCAACCGAACAGGACGAGCCATTATCAGCTGAGGCCAAAGAAGAAATCAAACAAAAGATGCGTCAATTCGGAAAGGTAACATAGTAGCATAGTAGGATCATGGATCAAATGTTTATTGTAAATGAGGGGGCGTTAAGCGTGGAATCTTTTGTAAAATTATTAAAACAAATACCCTTGCCCGCATCAGTAACAAGCTATGAAGAGAAAAAGAGAGAGTTGCTGGGTCATCCCATGGTGAGCAAATTGATTGCTGAAAACCCAGCTATTGATGATGCCGTTATTAATATGAATATTACTCGAATTCACCAGTATGTTAAAGAATACAATAACTGCAACCATTGTCCGGGCTTAGATCTATGCCCCAATGACCAGATTGGTTATTATACGAGGCTGTCCGCCCAGGAGATTCAAGGTCATACACAGTTGAACGAGCATAAAGTGATGTGCAGGAAGCTTAAAGCTAGACAATCTAATGATGAGATTCGCAAGAGAATTCGCAGCTTTTATATCGATGAGCAGCTTTTAGAACAAGGTTATGATTTTGATGAAATATTAGAAATGGATCCGAAGCGAGAGAAAGCAATAGCTGCATTAAGTGACTACATGGGTAGAACTGTGAATGAAGGATTACAGAAGAAAGGTCTTTATCTGGTAGGTGAATTCGGTACAGGCAAAACCTACTTAATGTGTTACTTTCTGAGTGAGATGGCTAAGATCGGATTTAATGGGGTAATTGTATATATGCCTGATTTCATGGAAGATCTGAAAGCGATGTTCCAGGATCCGCAGAAACTAAAGGACACCATAGAGATGATGAAGCAAACCGACATACTAATCTTTGATGATATTGGTGCGGAGAATATGAATCCTTGGCTGCGCGACCATGTATTGGGATCGATTCTTAATTATCGTATGAACCGAAAACCAACTTTCTACACGTCCAACTATGATCTGGATCGCCTTGAATTACACTTCAGCTTTACGAACAAAGAGGGCGAGGAGGAGGACAAAGGAAAACGAATCATGGAACGCATTCGGACTTTTGTGGATGAAGTGAAGGTTAATGGAGTGAATAAACGCGTAAAGTAAAAAACCAAGCGATTGAGGCAAAAATTTTGTATATCGAACGAATTGCGCACATTTACACTTATTTCCTATCGTAAAAGGGTAGGGGCAGGAAATAGTAACATATTGCAATTAATTTATCGATATTCCATGAATTTATCACAGTAATGGATATTTAGTTGTATTATTGCATTTATAATTTGCTTTGAGGTTAGTTAACGAGTGAATAGTTGTATTTGCGCAGTTATTTAACAACACAAAAAGCGTAATGCGGTTTTTCAACATTATTACGCTTTTTGGTTAAGTGTAAAGAGTTATTTCGTCATTACTTCGATCACTGTAAAGATAATGGCTACGACAAGCATAAAAGTGAACATGCCTGCGAAACCTATAACGGTGTCCATAAAGTCATTGCTTGGCTCTTCATTGATGTGAAGCTCTGGGTGGTTCGCTTTTTCCATTTCCATGTTGTTCATTCCTCCAACACTCCAACATACTTATACGTGTTAGTATACCCGTCTGAATGGATAAATGTAAAGGAACTTATCCTGTGTAATTTTGAATTTTTTCTGACAATAGGAGAAGTAATCAAGCAATTACAAGGATGAACCGTTATGATATTGTTATTCTTTGTGGTATACTTTAAAGGCGAATGGACTTGCTTATTAATAACGGTTTAGAAGAAGGAGAGTGTAGTTGTGGCAATAGTTCATGTATCGGATCAATCCTTTAAGACAGAAGTTGAATCCACAGGGACAGTATTGGTTGACTTTTGGGCTCCATGGTGTGGACCTTGTAAGATGATTGCTCCAGTTCTTGAGGAGTTGAATACCGAGCTTGCTGGTTTGAAAATCGCTAAGCTGAACGTAGACGACAACCCAGAATCTGCATCCCGATTCGGAGTAATGAGTATTCCAACACTGATCGTGTTCAAGAATGGTGAGCCCGTTGACAAAATCATTGGCTTTCAATCCAAGGATGCTCTTAAGAATGTAGTTAACCGTCACTTAAACTAAAAAACAGTAACCTTCAGAAGCTTCTTCCCTTTTTGTGGAAGAGGCTTTTTCTTTCGCCTAGTTTGATCTAGAATAAGAGGTGAAGGTCATGGCGATGATGGAGGAATTATATAGAGATGACAGACATTTCGTATTCAGAAACGATTAAGAACAAGCTTGCGCTGCTTCCTGATCAGCCGGGCTGTTACCTGATGAAAAATCAAGATGACAAGATTATCTATGTGGGCAAAGCAAAGGTGTTGAAAAACCGTGTGCGCTCCTACTTCTCAGGCAGCCATGATATGAAGACACAGAAGCTTGTTAGCGAAATTCGTGACTTCGAATATATCGTAACCAAGAGTAATATGGAAGCCCTCATTCTAGAGTGTAATTTAATCAAAAAACATCATCCTCGCTATAACGTTATGCTGCGAGATGATAAGACTTATCCATATATTAAGATAACGAACGAACTGCACCCGCGTTTAGAGGTGACTCGTCGAGTCGTTAAAGATAAAGGCAAGTATTTCGGACCTTATCCGAACGCCTTTGCCGCGCAACAAACGAAGAAGCTATTAGATCGACTGTATCCATTACGCAAATGTAAGACGTTACCAGCCAAGGTCTGCTTGTACTATCACTTGGGTCAATGTGTGGCTCCGTGCGAGTTTCCAGTCGAATCGGCTGCCTATGAGCAGATGGTTACAGAGATAAGTCGATTCCTTGCTGGCGGTCAAGATGAAATCAAACGGGAATTAGCCAAAACCATGTTTGAAGCTGCCGAGGCTTTGGAATTTGAGAAAGCCTCGGAATTGCGTGATCTGATTGCGAATATTGATATGCTTATGGAAAAACAAACGATGACGACGAGCGATCTGGTGGATCGAGATATAATCGGATATGCTGTAGATAAAGGTTGGATGTGCGTGCAAATTCTTCATATGCGTGGAGGTAAGCTGATAGAAAGGCATGCTTCCTTATTCGATTACTATGGAACCGAGCAGGATGATTTCATCTCGTTCATAAGCCAATATTATATGGATAACCCCGCGCTTCCTAAAGAAGTGTTATTACCTGAATTCGAGCAGGAGGAGGAGACCTCCCAAGACTTAGCGTCATGGTTGAATATGAGGGTTGGAATTCCGAAGCGTGGTCCGAAGAAGGCGATGGTGATCACAGCCAATCGGAATGCTAAGGTGGCTTTAGATGAGAAATTTAAGCTGATAGATCGAGATGAGAGTCGTTCAGTTCGAGCTGCAGAGAATTTAGCTGGCTGGCTTGGACTGCAATCTGCTCGACGTATTGAGGCCTTTGATAATTCTAATATTCAAGGGACTAGTGCAGTATCTGCCATGATCGTCTTCATTGATGGGAAACCAGCGAAGAATGAATATCGCAAATATAAAATTCGAACGGTTCAGGGGCCTGACGACTATGAATCGATGAGAGAGGTTATACGTCGGAGATATGAACGGGTGCTGAAGGAGAATCTTGAGCTTCCTGAGCTAATTGTTATTGATGGAGGGAAGGGACAGATTTCGGCTGCTGTAGATGTCCTAGAGAACGAGCTAGGATTATACATCCCTGTGTGTGGTCTTGCTAAGGATGAACGTCATCGGACTGCGCAGCTTCTAGTTGGTGATCCACCTGAGATTGTCCCGTTACCAAGAGATAGTCAGGAATTTTATTTGCTGCAACGAATACAAGAGGAGGTTCACCGTTTTGCAATTACCTTCCATCGAGAAATCCGCTCGAAAGCGATGATATTTTCTCAATTGGATGGAATTCCAGGTATTGGTGCTAAACGTAGAAGTGAGCTTTTGAGGCACTTTGGCTCAGTGAAACGAATTAAGGAGGCCCGAATTGAAGATTTCAAGCCTCTAAAGATAGGTCCAAAGCTAGCACAGACGATTATATCTGTGCTAGCTGATCAAGTGGAATCGAGTTCTACCGATTAGAATGCTCATGATCCCAATGCTCGCTGTCTCCACAGGAAGCGTATTAACCAAGCAACTAGAGCCGGCATCAACATGTAAGTAAAACCGAGCAGTGCATGACTTGGATCACCCATCATAATCTGCAAGCTCATGATAATGATATCCATCGTAGCGTGAGCGAATATGGCTGTTATGAGTCCATATCTCAAGAATGCATAAGCGAATATAAAGCCGAGTAAGGTGACCTCGATAAACCGAGTGTAGATCGGGTAGATACTATAGCCAGTATGGCCTAGCGCCCAAATCATATTGGATAGCACTACCGCTGGAATGAGATGGACAATCGTACTCTGGAGGAACTTCCATCCTGTTATTCTGAAGAGACCACTGCACAGCCATCGGAAAATATATACGAAGAAAACGATCCCGAACAGACGGAACACAGCCTCCTCGGATATCGCTGCGGACCAGGCTAGCAAAGGGTACAACGCTGGCTCTAATAAATTATGTGTGGACATCAGGGGGTCACTTGTTGCCCAAATATCGAATAGCTTGCCAGCGATGAAGAACAATAAGGATTGGAAACCAAGCACGATTAAACAGATCAAGTAACCCTTGCCCATACTGCTTACAATCATGGATCCATAGTCCTGCTCCTTCGCAGAAGGCCATAGATGCAAATCCAGCTTTCTCCACATGCCGTCACCTGCGACGAATGAGAGGTATACTGTAATTCCCATGAGCATCAAGAAGAATTGGGAGAATAATACGGTGCCTAACGCCTCCATGGAAGATCCGACGATGAGCATGTAGCCGGGATACATGTTGACATTGTGGATCAGATAAGGAATGAGGAAGGCAAGTGTAAGTAATACGCCACGACTGAAAGTCATTGTTTTACGATAAATAGCCATGAATACTATAGCAGCTATAGCTAAGCCAAACCAGAGCAGCTGACTAATCAATGACCACTTGGCTCCCAGAAAATCCTGCTGTTCCTTCCAAGCTGTATAGGACTCAGGAAGCTCAAAGACGGGCACGAATCCCGTGATCAAATCACCCTGCTGCCTAAGTTGAAGGTGAAGAGACGCCTCCCCAATGACTTGTTGATGATGGTATACAAGATCTAAGGTATCACGAGATAATGGATAATCCTCTGTAGGATAGCCCATATCGGCTAATATATTTTGCTTGGTTTGTTCCCCCTGAGGAGAGCCTGTATATTCGGAAGGATTGAGAAGCTCCCAACCGTATACATGTCCATTATCCATTCGAAGATAGACCTTAAATTTTAGATCATTCTTGATATCCTGTGTGAATACTTCATAATAGTCGATCGGAATCGATGACTTCCATGTAGATTCATACAGATCAAATATTCGTTCGCGCAGCAGATAACCATTTACATTCTGATATGTATTGTATGAGACAATCGTATCTAGTACATCCACATCATATTGCGAAGCAATAAAATCCTCGGCTATTACAGTTGCTTCAGATTTTGAGATGACTGTAGTGGTCTCCACAGTCATTTGATCATCTATGCCCCCAGGTGGGAACCAATTTAGCCAGACGAAGACGGCAAATGCAATTGCGGCTAGTACAATTAACCAAGGGTAAGGTTTTTTTTCCGTAGAAGTCATCACATGCTCCTTATGTTCTGTTCGTATTTGTATATTGAAGTTTTCCCATCCATCCTATCATATAACAGCCTTGAAAATACATTACAGATAAAAGTTAATTCAACGGGAATAATATAGCCGAGCTTGTAGCACGAAACGCTGTGCAGCCAAGCTGATCTCATTGTTGGTAACATGAATCAGTGAAGTCGTGCGAATCGTCTTCTTCAGTTCAGCAATATCTAAACGTACTAAATCATTATCTTCAAGTAAGCTATTACGCAAATAGGATTTCGGCAATAGTGTAGCTGTATGACAAGTGGAGACTAGACGGAGTATAGCTTCAAATGAATCAATCTCCATCTTAATTTCTGGATTTATCTGATAACGCTGGAAAAGCTCGTCTGTTAATATTCGATACCATGTCCCTTTGGAAAAAACAATCATTGGGAGATTGTTGAAATCCTCCATTCTCAAGGTAGCTTTACTTATTAGAGGATGTACTTTAGGGATAACAAGACATAGGTGATCATCGAATAACGGAATACATGATAATAGTGGGTCAGTGATTTCGGAAGCAACTAAGCCCACATCTACCTTCTGTTGCTTCACCAAATTGACAATCTCATGTGTTTTTCCAGTGATCGCTTTCAAATCAATCTCTGGATCAGTACGTGTATAATGCGTAATGAGATCAGGCAATGTCGATTGAAGTGTAGTTAAACTTGCTCCAATCGTAATATTCCCCTTCCGTTCAATCCGAAGATGAGTGGCGTTCATCTGAAATCGACGCTCCAGCTGACGTTCCTCCAGAGCAAATTGATACAACTGATGTCCAGCTGGAGTTAATTCCAGACTTTTGCCTCGGCGATCGAATAATGCCACGCCTAATTCATCCTCGATACTTTGAATATGCCTGGAAAGTGCAGGCTGAGATACATTGAGGATTCGGGAAGCGCGATTTAGACTCTTATGTTCGACAATTGTAGCGAATGTGTGTAGGCGGGAAAACATAATTTTCATCCTCTCTTCATCAATAATCAGTATATATAACAAATACGCATAACACATTATAATATATAAGCACTTCCATTATAAGTGATCAAAGGATACTATGATAATAGTCACAAATCCGTACTGCTAAACAAAACTTTTAAGGGGACATGCACGAATGACCGGAAATTCATTTTACTCGCGTAAGCTTCACTCTCTGCTCGGGGTAATCCCAATCGGTTTTTTCTTGGTTGAGCATTTTGTTACCAACTATGAATCGACTAATGGTAACGCCGCATTTATCGAGCAAGTGCATTGGCTGCATAGTATTCCATTCATCTTCTTTCTAGAATTGTTCGGGATATGGTTACCTATACTCTATCATGGTATATATGGTCTCTATATAGCATACCAATCACGTAATAATGTGCAACGCTATGGTTATCATAGAAATTTTATGTTCACATTGCAACGTGTATCAGGTGTAGCCACTCTAATCTTTATTATTTGGCATACTTGGCAAACAAGAATAGCAGTTGCTTTAGGGAATGTAGTCTTGGATGATCTAGGACAGCTTATGCATGACATTTTATCAAATCCGCTGTTTTTCACTTTATATCTTATAGGTGTTGTAGCTGCTACTTTCCATTTCACTAATGGTATGTGGTCATTCCTTGTTAGCTGGGGAATTACCGTTGGTCCGCGTGCACAGAAGGTATCTTCTTACTTCTGGACCGGCGCATTCATCGTGATTGCAGCAATAGCAGTTATAGGTATGTTCGGCTTTACTAATCCAGATTTCTTCACCAAGGGGGTATAGGCACTTGGCTAACAATAAAGTAATTATCGTCGGTGGTGGACTAGCAGGTCTGATGGCTGCTATTAAAGTAGCAGAGACTGGTGGTCATGTAGATTTATTCTCCTTCGTGCCCGTGAAACGTTCTCACTCTGTTTGTGCACAAGGTGGAATTAATGGTGCTGTGAATACAAAGGGTGAAGGTGATTCTCCTTGGGAGCACTTTGATGATTCCGTATATGGCGGTGACTTCCTAGCGAATCAGCCACCAGTGAAGGCAATGTGTGAAGCGGCACCAGGCATCATTCATCTTATGGATCGTATGGGTGTCATGTTCAATCGGACCCCAGAGGGTTTGCTCGATTTCCGTCGATTCGGTGGAACAAAGCACAGTCGTACTGCATTTGCAGGAGCAACTACAGGACAACAGCTGCTGTATGCACTTGATGAGCAAGTACGTCGTTATGAAGCTGCTGGGCTAGTCCAGAAATATGAGCATTGGGAATTTGTATCTGCAGTCATTGATGATGAAGGTGCATGCCGAGGTATAACAGCTCAGGATCTGCGCAGCATGGAATTCCATGTGTTCAAGGCTGATGCTGTGATATTAGCAACAGGTGGTCCTGGTATCATTTTTGGCAAAACTACAAATTCCGTTATCAATACTGGTACAGCTGCAAGCGCAGTTTACCAACAAGGTGTGTATTACGCGAACGGAGAATTTATACAAATTCATCCAACGGCTATTCCAGGCGACGACAAGCTCCGCTTAATGTCGGAATCTGCACGTGGTGAAGGTGGGCGAATATGGACTTATAAGGATGGCAAGCCGTGGTACTTCCTAGAAGAGAAGTATCCAGCTTACGGCAATCTGGTACCCCGCGATATCGCTACTCGTGAAATATTCAATGTCTGTGTTGAGCAGAAGCTGGGTGTGAATGGCGAGAATATGGTCTACTTGGATTTGTCCCATAAGGATCCGAAGGAATTAGATGTGAAGCTTGGTGGCATTATCGAAATTTATGAGAAATTCACGGGCGATGATCCTCGTAAAATACCTATGAAGATTTTCCCTGCTGTTCACTATTCAATGGGCGGTATGTGGGTCGATTATAATCAGATGACCAATATTCCGGGTTTATTCGCAGCAGGTGAATGCGATTATCAATTCCACGGTGCAAACCGCTTAGGTGCAAATTCATTGTTATCCTCGATCTTTGGTGGGATGGTGGCAGGTCCGAAAGCAATGGAATATGTGAAAGGTTTGAAAAAGTCTGCAGAAGACGTATCCGAGCATGTATTTAGCAGTGAATTAAATAAGCAGACTGCCAAGCATGAGAGCTTGTTAAAGATGGATGGCACAGAGAATGCTTATGTATTGCATAAGGAGCTCGGTGAATGGATGACGAATAATATGACAGTTGTTCGTCAGAACAGTAAGCTAAAGGATACGGATAATAAAATTCAAGAATTAATGGAGCGATACAAGAACATCAGCATGACAGATACGGCTCGCTGGAGTAATCAAGGTGTAACCTTTACTCGACAGCTATGGAATATGTTCGAATTAGCTAGAGTCATGACAATCGGCGCATTGATGCGAGATGAAAGTCGTGGCGCCCATTACAAGCCTGAATTTCCAAACCGTAATGATGAGAAATTCTTGAAGACGACAAAAGCTCGTTATACACCGGAAGGGCCATCGATTGAATACGAAGATGTAGATACTTCACTGATCGCTCCTCGTACACGTGACTATTCATCAGATAAGAAGAAAGGAGAGTAATCGATATGGCTGATGTACAGACTGCGAAGAAGATGGTAAAACTGATTGTTACTCGTCAGGATTCGGTGGATTCCAAGCCTTACAAAGAGGAATTCGAAGTACCCTATAGACCTAATATGAATGTTATTAGTGCATTTATGGAAATCCAACGTAATCCGGTCAACATAAAAGGTGAAGCAATTGCCCCCGTTTGTTGGGAGTCAAACTGTTTAGAAGAGGTATGCGGCGCTTGTTCCATGGTCATTAATGGCAAGCCTCGTCAAGCTTGTACGGCTCTTGTTGACAAGCTGGAGCAACCGATAAGTATTGAACCTATGAAGACATTCCCCGTTATACGAGACGTTATCGTAAATCGTAATAGAATGTTCGATGCATTAAAGCGTGTGAAAGCATGGATTCCAATTGATGGCACTTACGATCTTGGACCAGGCCCGCGGATGGCAGAATCCAAACGTCAATGGGCGTACGAGTTATCCAAATGTATGACATGCGGAGTTTGCCTCGAAGCATGCCCTAACGTGAATGATCGTTCAAGCTTTATTGGGCCAGCGGCCATATCGCAGGTGAGGCTGTTCAATACTCATCCAACAGGTGAGATGAACAAAGAAGAGCGTCTGGAAATGCTGATGGAAGACGGAGGTATTGAAGGCTGTGGAAACTCGCAGAACTGTGTACGCTCCTGTCCGAAGGGCATTCCCCTCACTACCTCTATCGCAGCAATGAACAAAGACACATCGAAGCATATGTTCAAGAAATGGTTGAGTGTATAGCGAATAAATTAAATAATAAGCCGCTGAATGCATTTGCATTTGGCGGCTTTTGTATGCTCATCCTCCGAAGCTTTCGCGGAATGCTGCTGATAGTTTAGATTGTTCAACATTCCATAAGAGTGCGATTTCCGGCGCAACCTCTTTGTCCCACCAATCAGCTAATTTCTTCCGATTACTGCCATGCTCTGCTACCCAGATGAGATTAGCAATGACCTTGTGATAATATAATGTTTCAGCTGCTGCGATATGCTCAGGGGATACCCAGAGTTTCAATCGTTTAATCGTTCGATAAAGCTCGCGATTGCAAGACCTGCGAATTTTTCGGGCATTAGGCAGCTCTTGCTTAGGGTATACTTTATTATTCATATTACGATGCAACTCCTCTCTGCAAGCATCGTATGCAGAGAAGTGTAATACGGAGATTAATCTACAACAATATATCCGATCATTGGTCCTTGATGAGCCAAATCGGAGTGATCCCTACAAATCATACGATAAATTCCTTCCTTCTCTGCCAGGAAACGGACGATCGTTTCTTTGCCCTTATACACCTCACCCTTCACATCCATCCCTTCAATCACGAAAGAGTGATGTTCTCCATTCACACCCAGAATTCGCAACTCAATGGATTCACCTTCCTTGACAGCAATGGTCCCAGGATCCCATCGATATACTTCAAATTCCGTACCTTTTTTTGTTGTGCTGCTGAACTCACCAATAACCATGTGAATGATTCTAGGCTGATCTGGTGAACCGGCAACCGTATCGGACTGGTTCCACATCCAGATAGAATATACAAGAACAATGAGAATGAGTCCTAACCCGATCATACGAAGCTGCTTTTTAGTAATTACAAACATGTTAGACATCAGCTGACTCCCTTTCAAATAGAATGTATTATAGCTTGTTCATCATCATTCTATGTCATGTTAAGATAAAGCATGTCTCATGTTTTGCCATTCATCTGTAGATTAGCTATTATAGTTATGATGGTTTCGGGAAGGGAGAACGAAATGATACATCAGTTTATTGAGTCTATGCTGCTTTTTTTTGAGGGACTTGGATATTGGGGAATTATGCTAGGGCTTATGGTTGAAGTGATTCCAAGCGAAATCGTACTCGCCTATGGGGGATATCTAGTATCCGATGTAGGAGGTGGAGAACTGTCATTCGTAGGGGCAGTGACTTTTGGCACAGCGGGTGGTACGATTGCACAGCTGTTTCTCTATTGGATAGGTCGTTACGGCGGCAGGCCAGTGCTGGAGAAGTACGGTAAGTATCTGTTGATTAGAAAAAGTCATTTGGATTTATCGGAACAGTGGTTTAACAAATATGGGACTGGAATCATATTCGCTGCTAGGTTCATACCTGTCGTTCGACACGCCATATCCATACCCGCAGGGATTGCCAAGATGTCACATGTCAGATTCATATTGTATACGATGCTTGCGATCATTCCATGGTCTATATTTTTCATTTACTTGGGTATGAAGCTTGGAAACAATTGGGAGCAGATTGATGAGAAGGCGAGTCCATATGTTCTGCCATTTATTATAGGTGCTGTCATCTTAGGGATGGGCTATATCTGGTATGTGAAAAAACGTAAGTCAATCGTATAGTAATCATCCATAAAATAATTCTTAGGAGGGTTTAGTAATGAGTAAAAATGTGGCGGAATATTTCGACAAAGGGATAAGCCCGCAGCAATTTATCGAAGGGATGAACAAAAATCAGGAAGCGTTTCAAAGCTGGTATGGGCAGTTCAGCTGGGAGAATGAAGATCAACAGGAGTTTTTCCATTCTATTAGCTTCCGAGATGACTTGCGCTGTCTGATTATCTGCGCTGAATGGTGTGGAGATGTTGTTCGTAATGTACCCGTAGTGTTCAAGGCCTTGGAAGAATCCTTAATGCCAGTTGAAGTTATGATTATGGAGCAATTTCCTGAGCTGATAGATCAATACCTCACAGGCGGGGGAAGAGCTATTCCGATTGTGATCATTGCCGATACAGGTGGATTTGTCTTAGAGCAATGGGGTCCTCGTCCTAAGCACGTACAAGAAGTAATGACCAAGTTCAAGCAACTAAACCCTGATCGCGAAGCTGCTGATTATAACGATAAAATTCAAGTAGCTCGTCAGGAAATGGGTCGTCAATATGGGGAAGGCACTGCTTATCAGCATGTGATCGTTCAAGAATTACATGATATTTTGTCTGCTCTATAGACATCAAAAACTTAAAACTATTAGGAGATAACTAATGCTTAAGGTTGAAACATATTCACTTGGCCCATTGCAAACGAATGCTTATGTACTGTATAAACCTGAAGAGCAACGTTGTATTATTATCGATCCGGGGATGAATCCGTTAGCCCTGATACGTAAAGTGAAGGATTGGGAGGTAGAAGCTATTCTACTTACCCATGCTCACTTCGATCATATTGGTGGTGTGGACGAGCTTAGGAAGCTGAAAAATTGCCCTGTTTATCTGCATGACGCCGAAGCCGAATGGCTGACCAATCCGAAGAAGAATGGATCTTTAATGTGGTCGGAAGTAACAGCTCCTATTAGCTCGGATCCTGCTGAATATGGTCTTGATCATAATATGCAGCTGAAGTTATTAGGTGAAACCTTCAAGATATATCACACGCCAGGACATTCACCAGGCAGTGTAAGCTTCCACTTAGACAATATGTTATTCAGTGGAGATGTGTTATTCCGGCAATCCGTGGGACGTACGGATCTCCCTGGAGGTAGCTCGCGAGAATTATATAACTCCATTCAGACGGTATTATTCAAGCTTGATGATCAGACCGTAGTGTTTCCAGGACATGGGCCACGAACGACGATAGGCTACGAGAAAGTTAATAATCCACACGTTTAATCGCTTGGGGTTCAATTCCCCGCAGCTTGCTGCGTTAAACAAACCATAC
>JBBDTA010000133.1:0-25557 GCA_040904605.1 Paenibacillaceae bacterium | reverse complement strand
TATATACAGACGAAGGCATTGAATGAGGAACTAATGAAATTCAGATAAAGCAACCCTGATGATCAACTCCTTCACAAATTCCTCGTAGGGTTCTAAAACCTCGCGGTCGATTTTGGTATTTTCGGTAATGCCGCCAATAGTGGGATAGCTTTCGTAAATTCCTTTTCGTTGCAAAGGGGGATTTTGTAATACATGTGCTAGTGGGGAGACGGAAGAGTGGAATCGGATATGGCGATGGGAGGCATGAGAGAAGCTGGGGAATGGAACAAGATTTTGATCGAATGGACGGAAACTAAAAAATTACAAGTTATCAAGGTGAATATTGGGCATTCCTAATAAATAAGCGCAGAAGTTGGCGCAATATTACCGTATAAATGTTCTAATGTTTGTTTGAAAATAACATTTGGAATGATTAGCGCAAGTTTCAGCGCTACAGCTCCGTCTAGACAGCACTGTTGCGCTGAAACTTGCGCTGTTGGCCAAAATCGGGAGATATGTGGGTGATTTAGCGAATATGTACTGCAGAATAACGCCAAGTGTTGCGGTAATCGAAGTATACTGTATAACATCACACTCAACTAAGCATAAGTGGACCGTTCGGTGAGATTTCGAACGGTTTCTTCTTATATTACAAGGTAAATGGAGTCTGGGTTAATTTGCAGCGTATTCGAACCTTAGAAATTACACACAATATTTTATATAAAAAAGGAGATGGTTGCCGTGGCCAGAAAAAGGAGTAGAAGCTATGTAGTTCCAGAAGCAAAGCAGAGTATGCAATATTTCAAAGCGGATGTTATGCGCAGGGAAGGTTTCAATGTGGATGTTAACAAACCTGATACTGTCAAATATGAGGTGGCAAGAACATTGGGAATTCCCCTGAACCCCTATTACAACGGTGAAATACAAGCAGTTTCAGCTGGGAAAATTGGCGGTAGAATAGGTGGGATGATGGTCAAGGAGATGGTCCGTATGGCTAAGCAGTCAATGGTAGATCAAGCAGGTCAAACTAGGTAAGGCACTGGAAGTCAGAATATAGCCGTTCATAGTTCATGATTTTTGTAGCGTAATATGCTAATCTATCAGGTAAGAGTATGAAATGCCTTAGAGATGAGTTGACTATACGTGGGGACAGAGCTGTGGGAGCCGGTCTGGTTATCAGTGAGAATAACTGCGGTATCTAGTATCATTGTTTTTATAATAGCTATAGCTATTGCAAGGGTTATGGCCAAACGTCAGTTTTATGGCAAGACCGCCTTAGAAACATTATTCCTACTGCCGCTGGTTCTCCCTCCAACAGTTGTTGGATTCTTATTGTTAGTTATATTAGGACGCAATAGTTGGATAGGTCAAGCGATACAATGGCTGACGAATCAACCGATCGTGTTTACTTGGATGGCTGCGGTTATTGCCTCGACGGTTGTGGCTTTTCCATTAGTTTACCAGAGCGTTAAAACTGGATTTACAACAGTGGATACCTTAGTAGAGGATGCTGCACGATCTGCTGGGGCGACAGAATGGCAATTGTTCCGCTGGATCACGGTGCCGCTCTCCAAACGATTTCTGATATCCGCATATGTATTAGGCTTTGCTAGGGGGTTGGGGGAATTCGGAGCAACCCTTATGGTCGCTGGTAATATACCGGGGAGAACACAAACCATACCAACTGCCATTTACATTGCTGTAGATAGTGGTAGAGTTGGCCAAGCCTGGTTCTGGACCATTATTGTGGTGCTCTTGTCCTTTCTGCTCCTCTTAATGGCTAATCGAGTAGCGAGGTAACCATGGTCACTTATATGCATAAGTTTAGAATGAATAATGTAACACAGCTGCTGGCATTTGCCGGATTTATCGTGTTTATATATATATGGAGATGGATATATACAGCAAATTTGCCGGCAACCTGGGATCAGGTTGACTTTGTGCTGGCTATCGATCGATTTGATCTCTTAGTGATGCAGCCCCATTTTCCCGGTTATCCTTATTATATTCTCGGAGGAATGATCGCTCATCGATGGATATTAGACCCTGGCACCGCACTCATCGTGTTCAATCTCATCGTGATGCTATCATCAATTGTCCCCATATATGCTCTCTCAAGGAGATATACCACCCATGGCAAAAGTTTATTGATTATCGCAGGGGTGCATTCTACAGCTTATCTATGGATTCTCAGTGCTCAGCCAATGGCTGAAACGTCGGCTCTTGCACTCTTATGCTGGTACTGGTGGAGCTTATCTAAAGCTATGGATTCCACCACATACGGTTGGCAGCTCTTTCCATTATTCGTATTTAGTCTGATTATGGGTATACGCCTTTCTTATCTGGCCTTTGGTTTCGGTATAGTCCTGCTGTGGGTATATGATTACCTTCGGGGTAGAGTAGCTGGTTATAGCTTCCGCAGGTTATTATTCCGGCTATTGGGGTGGGTCGCGTGGGCTTTATTATTCCAATCGATATGGGTAATTGGGCTTATTATGTCCGCAGGCAATATATCAGGCTTCATACAGATGGCCATGGCATTTACTGGTGGGCACTTTCATGATTGGGGTGGAACAGCATCGTTCTCTGTGATCGATCTGCTTCAACGTCTATACACATTAATCGTTCATAATCTACTGTGGACAGGACTTACTGTACAATCCATCTCAATGGCTGCGTTATTGATCGTGAGTCTAAGCTTCATTATATATAAATCCAAAAAAGTACAGTGGTCACAACTCGATTTATTCGCGCGCTGGTTTGTGGTCATGGGTGTGGCCTATCTGGTCTTCGCTTGGTTGGCGCAGAACATTGATAAGCCTCGTCATATTGCTCCTCTGATCTTAATGACGATAGGGGTGTTAAGCCTCATCTTAATAAGGAATACTAATGAACAGTCATGGAAACGTTATCTTTCTCTAGGTTTAATCCATCTCCTGATTTTGACTCAAGCCTCAACAGGTGCTATTATCGTTAAACAGCAATCGGAAGAACAACCTGCAGTCTATCAACTAGCCGAGCGGCTGCAACAGTTACAGACCGAATCGGAGCTGCCGATTATGGTTTACACATGGGAGGAAACGAGAGTATTCGAATTTCTACAAGTTGAATTTAATCACAAGCGGATTTATACATTCCCCTTCTTCTTAGAAGAGACGAAGGCTTTAAGTCCTCGCCGTATATTTATTACCGGACAAGCACTTGATGGGTTTATAGCTCAGGGTGCTGAGCTTGAGCATCAGACGCAATTGGTAGAGGTCTTCCATTCGGACACGCGATTTGATCCTGTATATGCTGAAATTCGGTTATATGAATGGCTTCATTAAATTTTATTAATAAACTGCGAAACGTATTGACAGTTTCAATGATTATGATTATCATTGAAAATGGTTATCAGTGAAAATGATTATCAATGAGGAGACTTCATAATGAGACAGAATAAACTACGTATCACAATTATCATGCTATTCGTGCTTTGTCTTCTGCTGCCCGGTGGAGCATTGGCCTACTCCTACGGAGACCCGAACAAGGAAGATGTCGCTGAGAGCTTTAAAGAGATCGTAGTCGAACTGAATCTGAGTCCTATTGATTGGTCTAAAGCTGAAGCTATTTATAAGGCAAGAAGAGCAGAGATTAGCTCCCACTTCGGAGAAGATGTTGCGGTCACCTTAGATGTAAATTTGAGTGATGAGGACAAAGAAGCATTCATCGCAAATTACAAAGCGGTTCTCGGGATGAATTTAAAAAGACGGTTTGATTATTCACTCAAAGCATTCGATGATTATGCTGCAACTAAGCTGTTAGTCGCGAAGGCAAAAGGTACATATGATGTCATTAAACCATATCTTCCTTCGGATAAAACAGATGAATTAGATAAGGCTTTCAATGTGGCATATGATGCATTAGGCAATCCTGGGCTGTTCGGTGTGGGTGAGAAGCCATCTGATGAAGCAGTGTTTAAAGAACAAAGTGCATATATACTAAATACTGTACTTCCATTCCTCCCATTCGAAGATCAAATTGAGGGAGATTCGAAACCCAAACAACAGCCGGATGAAGTTGAGCATGCACCGATGGAACGGACGAAGAAGACTAATACAGCTATTAGTACCTTTATCATACTATTGGTAATTGCGATCATTGGGATAGGAATTTGGATATTTCGCAAGAAGAAATTATTGTAACAAAACTAAATGATATGTCAGGGAGAGATATCTTAAGATGCATAAATCTATTACGATACTTATAAGTTGTATATTATTATTTACATTAGTTGCTTGTAATGAAGCTCCAGACACGGCAGCAGGAAAATCGGATACAAGTGTACAAGTTGAGGAAATAAAGGTATTCGAAGATTTGAAGGCGATGTTCTCAGCAGACAAGGTCGTCATTGCTGACGTGAAAGCGAAGTACGAAGAAATGATACAGGCCAAAGTGATTGCTATCAATCCTGAAATTGATGAGAATATCAGTCTAACGCTCCAATTAGCAATTGACGGAGCCTTAAGTGCAGACCAGGCTAAACAAGCGGTTGATAAAGGTCTACAATGGTATTTCTATAACCAAATCACAACATTAACCAAAGAGACAGCAAAGACTGCACTGGTTGATGGTGATATTGCTGCTGCGAAGGTCGCACTTGATCAAGCGATAGTATTGTACCAAGGCTCACTGCAGAGCACGGCAAGTAAGCGAGATACCTATTACGCTGAGTATGGTATAATAACACAAGATTTACTGGACAATACGATTATCCCAGGCCTGACTACTGCGGTGGATAAAGGCGATGTCCTATCTTACAACCTGTCTCGCCAAATGCTGGATAAAACATTCATAAAGATATTTCATCTGGCTGCCATCAAGTACGCAGTTAGTGCACCATTACAGTCTGATCTAGCAAAAGCAAAGACAGAAGTAACTGAGGGCTATTTCTTCTACATGCCAATTTATAATTCGCTAAAAGGAGGCAGTGCCGAAGATGCGGATGTGATCCTTACTGCTTTCGCAAGTGGTGATCCTTCTAAATTAAATTCTCACATTATTAATAATGCGTTTATCGCTGCAATACATGGGAAAATTACTGGATACATGAATGAAACAATTGATGTTGATATGGCTGAAGGCGATTTGGAAACAGCTCAAGAGCATGCGATGGAAGGTAATATGTTCGTTGCCATCCTAGAGGTGCTCATTAAAAAGCAATTAGGTAATGAAACGTATACTACTATTCAGAATGCAGGTGCAGCGTATATGGCTGCTGTACAAGCAGGCGACATTACAGCAGCCAAGAAGCATTCTTCTGAAATTCTAGAAATTATCTCATCACTTAAAGATATCTAGCTTGCGCTCAAAGGATCATCACATATGGTAATTATGCTCGAAATGAGGGTGCAGCATGAATTTACAAGCTTTTCTAATCACCTTTCGTGAAGCACTAGAAGCGCTCCTGATCGTAGGTGTAATCCTTATGTATCTGAAGAGGGTCGATCAGTCCAAATGGACCAAATGGGTATGGCTTGGCGTCATTCTTGCCCTTATTTCCAGCTATGGTGTTGCCCTAATATTCCAAGTTGTATTAACCGGATATAATATGCTTGGCTCCGAAATTTATCTCAAAATTGGAATCATGCTGATATCTACTGTCCTGTTGACTCACATGGTCCTGTTTATTGCGCAGCAGAATCAGGATATTCAGCGCAAGGTGCAATCTCGTATTACACATATTCTAACGTTGGGTAGTATTGTCAATATGATAATCCATTCCTATCTGGTCGTATTACGTGAGGGAGTGGAAACGGTATTCTTCTTCGCAGCAATTAGTAATGGAGATATCGGTAAGGTGATCCAAAGTCCGGGTGCTTTATTAGGACTAATCAGTGCACTAGCAGTAGGTTCAATTTTCTTCCGAGGCACTCGCAGAATCCCACTGGGAATACTCTTCAAAGCAACCAGTGTTTTCTTAATCCTGATTGCTGCTGGTTTATTCGTTCAGGCTATAGGTATTCTCCAAGACCGGCACATTATTGGCTCTGTTTATACGACAGCTGGTGGAGAACTTGGTGAAGTATATAATATCGAGTGGGTCTTACCCGAGCATCCCACTGACTATGATCAATATGTGCGTGATTATGGCGAGAAGCCATTGCTGAATGGTCAGATTGGTATTTTCCTGAAAGCCTTTCTTGGCTACACTCATAATCCAACGGTAGAGGAATTTGCATTCTACTGGCTCTATTATATTATGGTGTTAGGCTTGATCGTCTGGCAGAAAAATCGTATTCATTTAATGAAACAAAGAAATTAATCCATCCATAGATTAACACTTAATGGTTACCCTTAATGAGATGCAACTCTTGCATTAATTAATGGGTTGCTTAAAAACCTGCCCTTCAGCGATAATACGCTTGAGGGTATTTCTTTTTTGTGGTATGAAAAGGATAGTCGTTTTATTAGAAGGAAGTGTCTTGTATGATAACTGGAGTTATTCTTGCAGGGGGACAAAGCCGCCGAATGGGAGGCAAACCCAAAGCTTTACTGCCCTTTCCGAAGAGGCCACTCATTCAGCTGCAATTAGAAGAGATGAGTAAATGCTGTGATCAATTGTTAGTCATTACCCATGACACCGCTCTATTCGAACCCATTGTTAAAGGGATGTCTCGAGTTATTCCAGATATGTATCCAGGACTTGGACCACTAGGGGGCTTAGTTACTGCGATGACGCATTGTAAGGGTGAATTCATCTGGCTGGTCGGCTGTGATATGCCTTATATTAGCTCAGCAGCAGCCATTGTGATGAAAGCAACTTTGGAGCAGAGTCATGCGGATGCAATCATTCCTGTTGAAGAGGGAATGGTACATCCATTACATGCTATCTATCACATAAGAAGTAAGCCAATCGCTGAGGCTGTATTGGCTAAACAGCAATTCAGTATGATGACTTTTTTGTCTTCCATTGCATATATAGATGCGACCTCAACGTATTATGAACAGTATCAAATTCCGTTTAATTTTACAGTGAACATGAATACACCGAGTGAATATGAACAGGCTCTGCCTAGTACTACCTCATCTATGCGCTTTCAGCGGGAAACATTGACCGTTGCCGAAGCTCAGAGTAAGATTGCTCCCTTTATCCGAAGGACCGATGAACAGCTTGTTAATCTACCTGATAGCTATGGGCGTTATCTTGCTCGGGATATCTTCGCCACACAGGATGTTCCACACTTCAGACGTTCTGGTTACGACGGTTATGCTGTAAGAGCAATTGACACACAAAGTGCAAGCCATGATGTACCTATGAAATTGAGAGTCATTGAAACCATTGCTTGTGGAAGTGTTCCGAAGCAGACGGTAACGAAGAACACGGCAGCTCGGATTATGACAGGAGCGGCAGTTCCTGAGGGTGCAGACGCAGTTATTATGCTTGAGATGACGGATTGTGCGGAATTGCCCACGGGTTTAGACGTACATGTTAAGAGGGGAATGAAGGCGGGCGATAATATCACACCTGTAGGTCAGGAGATCCAACAGGGGACAGCAGTCATAGCTAGCGGTAGCTGCATACATGCAGGAACTGCAGCATTATTGGCTACCTTCGGGTATATGGATGTCCCTGTTTATCAACGCCCTAGCGTTGCAATCTTCGCTACCGGTTCGGAATTATTAGAAGTACGTTCACCTCTGGAGAATGGGAAAATTCGTAACAGCAATAGCTACATGATCGCTGCACAGGTGACAGCTGCAGGTGGTCAACCGATCATTATGGATGTTCTAAGTGATGATGCTACAGCTGTAAAGCTAGCAGTGCTGACTGCCCTGGATCAATATGATATGGTCGTTACGACAGGGGGTGTGTCGGTTGGTGATTATGATGTCATGGTAGATCTGTTTAACAGTTGGGATGGTAGACTACTCTTTAATAAGATTGCGATGAGGCCGGGCAGCCCGACATCCGTTGGTGTCCATAATGGGAAGCTGCTCTTCGCGCTCTCCGGGAATCCAAGTGCCGGGTTTGTTGGGTTTGAGCTGTTCGTTCGACCGATTATCGCTGGAATGATGGGAGCGAACGAATCATTCCCTAAGATGATAACAGCAAGCTTAGCGGCGGATTTCACCAAACCTAGTCCTTACCCTCGTTATGTAAGAGGAGTATACAGGATGGACAAGGGTACAGTTTGGGTAGAGCCGATCGGACCTGACAAATCGAGTGTAATGGTGTCCCTTCTCGACGCCACCTGTTTAATTGTTATTCCAGCAGGTGGGCGAGGGCTGCAGCATGGGGATCAAGTCCAATCTATTGTAATTCGTAGTTTTTATTAACGCAGAGCCTGACCGCCGTATAAGAATCTATTCCCCCAGTTAGTTCCATCTACATTGCTAATGGTCGTTCAGCTGCTGCCAATCGGCAATAGCTTGTCCCCCCGCATTCTGCTTCACCCAGTCGGCTTGTTGCCTGGAATCACTAGGCGGCTTTAATCCAATTCCATCCAGAAAAATTTGTCGGATGAAGTGGGAGTCGTGGCATTCTTCTAAAGTCTCATGAGCAGACTGGACTAAGGTCTAGCGATAATACCGTCGCGGGTCCGTTTTGAAAGCTGCAATAATAACCTACAATAAGTACATAAATGACAACACATAATGAAAGGAAGTGAAGAACAATGAGAATGAATGGAAAAACGGGTTTTGCCTTTGCGTTAATCGTCTTTGGTGCTCTGTTATTAATCGGTAATATAGGCTTTGGGCTTGGGTATCTACTAAGCTACTTAATTCCAATTGCATTGGTTATCCTCGGATATATCGGAATTAAGAATGGTAGGAAATTTATCGGATGGGTGATCTTTCTAATCGGGGTCATGGCACTGTTCAGCAAGTTCGGAAGTATCCTCGGATTTCTTGTTGCAGCGGGATTCATTATTTATGGAATTTCATTATTGAAGAACAATCCAAAAGCTTATTGAAGCTCGATACCCAATTATATAGATAGGCATATGCTTACGAAGTAGTTATTTCGACTGCTTGTGTTCCATCAATAACTTAAAGGAGGCAGGACAAATGAGTGTTATGAAACGTGTAAGGGATATCAGTGTAGCTACCTTCAACGACAAGCTAGAGCGTTCAGAAGATCCAGTTAAACTGATCGATCGATACTTAATGGAGCAGAATGAGCAAATTCAGCAATCGGACAAATTGCATCAGCAATGCGTTCAGCATGCAACACAGCTGAAGCTGCAATATGTCCAAGCCGAGCAACTGCGGAACAAACGTGAAGAACAAGCCGTCATGGCTTTGAAAGCGGGGGAGGATGATCTCGCTAGAATGGCACTTCAAGAGAAGCTACTGCATGATGAAAAATATGTGCAGTACAAGCAGCTTTATGATCAGAGCATGCAATCCATTGTTGTGTTATCCAGACAAGTAGAAGAGCTGCGGGCCGATTACCAAGAGGTCTATAACAAGAGGCAATATTATGTTGCGAGAATGCAATCCGTGCAGCTGCAGCAACGTATGAATGAAAGACTAGGCTTTGCCGGACAGCAGACAGGAACACGTATTTTCCAGCGGCTGGAGGATCGGATTACCGGACTTGAATTAGAAACTCAATCCTTGTCGGATGTAAGACGTAAGGGTCAGGAGCTTCTGTTGGAGGCTGGTAACGGAGTGAAGAATTTGTTGGATGTTGAACTATCCAAGCTGAGGCAGAAGTTAGAGCAAGAAGGAGTTGCAGGACGATGACGAAGCTATATCGATCACAACGAGATAAGAAAGTATTCGGATTATGCGGTGGTTTAGCTGAGACGTTCAACATTGACGCGACGATCCTGCGGGTTATTGTTGCAGCGGGGGTTATCTTCTCAGGTGGAACCGTGCTTCTCCTATACATCGTTGCTAGCTTAGTTATCCCTAAGGAACCGGGGTTATACAATGGTCATCCGCATTCTGGATATGGTTCACAGGGCTGGAATCCACCGGGGCCAGGAATGTCTACACCTAACGGACACACTCAAGCTCCTCCTCCTCAGTCAGCACCTGTTCAAGCTGCTCCACCGAGTATAGATGACATGATGAAGGATATTGAGAAGAAAGCGATGCAGAATGAGATCGATCAATTAAAAGCCAGATTGGCTAAATTAGAGAAGGGAGACGAATAATTATGGGAATTTTTCAGAGAATTAGTGATATGACGAGGGCTTCAATGAACGAGCTATTAGACAAGGTTGAGGATCCAGTGGTTATGTTAAACCAGTATTTGCGTGATATGGAGGAAGAAATCGCTGAAGCAGAGGTAACGGTAGCGAAACAAATGGCTAATGAGCGTAGAACATCTCAACGGCTGGAAGAGGCAAGACGTCTAAGCGCAGAGAGAGAAGCGCTAGCGGAAACGACATTGCGCAATGGTCAAGAAGCAACGGCCAGACAAGCGTTGGAGGAGAAGCTGTATTACGATCAGAAGGCTGCTGAATATGCCGAACTGCACGAGAAAGCTAGGGTACAATCGGAGCAATTGTCTTCTCAGCTGCAACAAATGAAGGAAGAATTCTATAAAATGCGTAATAAACGTAACGAGCTGGTGTCCCGTGTGGAGTTAGCCAAAGCGCAGAAGCAAATGGCACAAATCAATAGCAGCATTGTGATTGAAGGGGGTTCAGCTTCGAGAGGATTCCACCGAATGGAAGAGAAAATTATGCAATTTGAAGCAGAGGCACATGTAGCCAATCACGTTTATGCTAGCCCTACTGCAACGATAGACCCAGCTAGGCAAGAGAAGGTGGAAGCACAATTGCAATCACTTAAAGAGAAACTTACAAGTACAGAAGCATCGATATCTAATTAAAAGATGTGATATGATAGGTGTGGCCTAAAGCCATAGCCAGCGTATAGGCTGCTATGGTTTTCTTATTCTTTATTAACAATATCAGAGAGTGAGGTGGAAACAGATGGATAACCGAAACCGGAATACAGCTATTATGCTGATTATTGTTGGTGTGTTTTTCTTCTTGGGGAATTTCATTGGTTTTCTAACCGTTTCTGCCTTGATTCTCATCTGGTTAGGACTTTATAAAATTCGCAATGATGGTGATTCCAAGGGTTATGTGGTATTGGCCATCGGAGCCATGTTCTTATTAGGCAACCACCTAATGATCGTTATTGCACTTATTCTCATCTCACTTGGTTATTTTCTCATTCGATCCAAAAAAGTGCATAGTGACGGCAGCTATGTGCAGAATCAGACTCTGATCGAGAGTATCAAGTGGGATCGTGAGCCATGGGTACTAAAGAGTATGAGTCGATGGAGCATCATCGGAGAAGTCCGAATGGATTTATCTCTAGCACTTCAGGACGAAGCAGAGTCAATTGTTATGCTGCAAGGTCTTATCGGGGATATTGATATTATAGTGCCTGAAGATTATGGCATCTCCTTAGAAGCGAATGTTCTGGTAGGTCGTATCGGGATTGGTGAGGAGAAGGATTCAGGAATGCTGAACAAACGAATTTGGAGGTCTGCAAATTATGAGACCAGTGAGCATAAATTGAAACTAATTGTTTCATATGCCGTAGCAGATATTGAAGTAAAGACGCTCTAAAGCATATGCTTATGAAGTAGTTTTATTGACTGCTCGTGGAGCCATCATCGACTCAGAAGGAGGTATACCGGTGGAAAGAGAAAGAAAACTGACGAGTATGATTTGGCGGAGCATGATTGAAGCTATTATTTTTTGTCTGCTGCTGCTATCGATTATCGTCTATTTTTTGCAATATTACCGGTATCTACGTCCCTTTGATGGATGGTTTGAGACAATTACCACCCTGGCTATACTTAGCGCTATCGCGATCGTTGGAGGAAGCATCTTCGGATATTGGCAGAGTGGGAATGTTCGCAGACGATTGGATCGAATTAGAGATTCCATGCTGCTGCTGGAGAAAGGTAACTTATCACGGGCAGTGCCTTATATGGGTGAGGACGAGGTAGGTAGAATAGCTGAGCAGCTGGGAAGGATGAGTAAGAAGTGGGAGGAGCAAGTATCCTCCTTACAACGGCTGTCCACTCATAACGCTGAGCTAGCTGATAAAGCACGATTTACGGCGATTATCGAAGAACGACAACGATTAGCACGTGAGCTGCATGATGCGGTGAGTCAACAGTTATTCGCTATTTCCATGACGGCTACTGCACTCGGAAGAACGATGGATAAGGATTTCGATAAAGCCAAGCATCAAGTCTCATTGATCGAAGAGATGTCTTCCGTTGCACAGTCGGAGATGCGAGCGCTGCTCCTTCATCTAAGACCTGTTCATCTTGAAGGCAAGAAATTGTCTGATGCGCTTCGTGAATTAGTGCGGGAGCTGCAGGAGAAAGTACCACTCGATATCACCTCAGACATAGATCATGAGCTAACATTATCCAAAGGGATTGAAGACCATCTGTTCCGTATTGTACAAGAGGCTTTCTCTAACTCGCTGCGCCACTCCAAGGGTACGAAGCTACAGCTAACGCTTAAACGAATTTCCGACGTTATTATGCTCTCTATTCGGGATAATGGAGTTGGGTTCGAGCTTGGACTGAAGAAGCAAACATCCTATGGGATAGCGACTATGCAGGAGCGGGTGAACGAGCTTGGCGGCTCTATCAATATCATCACTGCGCTGAATAAAGGAACGAGGATTGATATTAGGATACCGATTATGGAGCGAGAAGGGGAAACTGTCGATGTCGGATGAACAATCAATTAAAGTGTTGCTCGTTGATGATCATGAGATGGTTCGAATTGGATTAGCAGCTGTCTTAGCTACAGAGGACGGACTGGAGATTATAGGTGAGGCTAGCAACGGAGTAGATGGGATCAGACTTGCTAAGGAGTATTTGCCTGATGTCATCCTCATGGACCTAGTTATGGAAGGTATGGATGGAATCGAGACAACTCGGCACATCATGCAGCTGATGCCGAAGTGTAAGGTCATTGTGTTAACCAGCTATCTGGATGATGAGATGATGTATCCTGTGATCGAGGCGGGTGCATTCAGTTATCTGCTCAAAACCTCACGAGCAGCTGAAATCGCTCAAGCCATCCGGGCTGCTGCTAGAGGTCAGTCCATTCTGGAATCACAGGTTGCTACTAAGATGATGAATCGGTTACGTCAGCCGAAGCCAGTCGCAGCAGCTCATGATGATCTGACTGAGCGTGAGATGGAGGTTCTACAGATGATTGCTCGGGGGAAGTCGAATCAAGAAACGGCGGATTTATTATTCATCGGTGTGAAGACGGTTAAGTTTCATGTTACGAATATATTAGCTAAGCTGGGTGTGGAAGACCGCACACAGGCTGCTATATATGCGCACAAGAATGGACTTGTGAATTAGCGCAGAAGATTGGATGAATATCACAGTATATGCTAAACTATTTAATGGTATTTAAATATACACAAGAAAGAATGATGATGGATGAATGGAACAATCTTCTATATATTCGGTGCAACCGGCGATTTGGCTAAACGCAAGCTATTCCCGGCGATTTATAGCTTATATCGTGAAGGTAGATTGGATGAATTTGCTGTCGTAGGATTAGCCCGTCGCAATCGGAGCAATGAGCAGTTCCGAGACGATGTTTACAACGCTATACAAGAATTTGCTCGGTACAAGATCGAACTTGATGATCAATGGGACAGGTTTGCCGCCCATTTCGAATATCAGTCCTTAGATATTAATGACATGAGTGGCTATCAGACTCTGCAACAAATGTCAGAGCGATTGGATAGTTCCTTCTCCCTAGAAGGGAACCGATTATTCTATTTAGCACTGTCGCCGGAATTGTTCGGCCCAGTTGCAAAGAATTTGCGCAATGGCGGCTTACTAGATTCTTCAGGCTGGCATCGAGTGGTCATAGAGAAGCCATTCGGCTATGACTTGGACTCGGCTAATAAACTGAATGAACAAATTCGCGAGGTATTCCGTGAGGATCAAATTTACCGAATTGATCACTATCTAGGTAAAGAGATGGTTCAGAATATTGAGGTCGTCCGATTCGCGAATGCGTTCTTCGAGCCTTTGTGGAATAACAAGTATATTGCCAATATCCAGATCACCTTGAGTGAAACGGTTGGTGTGGAAGATCGTGGTGGGTACTATGATAAATCCGGCGCACTTCGAGATATGGTGCAGAATCATGCACTGCAGATGGTAGCTATGATGGCGATGGAGCCTCCGAGTCGACAACACCCAGAGGATATTCGTGATGAGAAGGTTAAGGTTCTGCGATCACTTCGTCATTACAAAAAGGTGGACGAGGTTAGTCAGAATGTGATTCGTGGTCAGTATATGAAAGGGATGGCTAAGGGTATAGAGCTGCCGTCTTATCGCGATGAAGTACATAATGAAAGCTCGATAACGGAAACATTTTTTGCTGCCAAGGTGTTCGTGGATAATTTTCGCTGGGCTGGTGTTCCCTTCTATGTGCGGACGGGCAAGAGACTGCCTGTGAAGACGACTGAGGTTGTTGTTGAATTCAAGAACATGCCGAACAATATTTATTTCTCCAAGAATAACAAGCTTGAACCGAACTTACTTGTCTTCCGGGTTAATCCGACTGAGGGTATCTATTTTAAAATTAATGCCAAGAAGCCGGGCTCTGAATTCGCCTTACTCCCTGTGGTGATGGAATTCTGCCAAAGCTGTCAGATCGGCATCAATACCCCTGAGGCTTATGAACGATTGTTATTAGATGTTGTCCGCGGCGATTCCACTTATTTTTCCCGATGGGATGAAGTCGCTTTAGCTTGGGAATTTATTGATCCGATTGCCGAAGCATGGGCTCAAGATGGAGGTGACCTGGTTCGTTATCCTGCAGGATCATGGGGTCCTGAAGCCGCTGTAAGATTATTAGATAAGGATGGATATCATTGGTGGCCTGTGAATGGTCAAGAAGAAGACGAAGTGATCTGGATAATCTAAGAATGAGGTGAGCAAAATTGTTGAAGATGTATGATATTACAATGACAATCCACCCTGATATGCAGGTTTGGAATAATGATGAGCTGAAGAAACCGATTCTGAAAAATTTGCAAACACTGGCCACAGCTGCTGCTTATGAATCCCGGATTGATATAGACGCTCATACAGGTACACATTTAGATGCTCCTCTACATATGGTGGAAGGCGGGGCACCGATTGAATCTATCGCCTTGGAACGATTAGTAGGACCGGCGAGAGTTCTAGATCTGACGGATGTCGAAGATAGTATTGGACGCGAGCATCTGGAGCCTTATGGTATTCAGCGTGATGAATGGTTATTATTCAAAACTAAGAATTCCTTCTCCGAGCAGTTTGATTTACAATTTGTGTTCTTAAATGCTGACGGTGCCGCTTATTTGCGTGATATTGGCATTAATGGCGTTGCCACAGATGGGTTAGGAATTGAACGTGATCAATCTGGATGTCCAACCCACATTACATTCTTCGCAGCCAATATTCTGATAGTAGAAGGTGTTCGATTGAAGGATGTGCCTGCTGGGAACTATACGTTCATATTAGCACCACTGAAGCTAGAAGGTATTGAAGCTGCCCCAGCTCGTGCATTCTTAATGGGAAAATAATAAAAGCATGAGAAGGGAAAGTCATAATGAGTAGAACACTGATTAATGAGCTAGAACAGGAAGTATCTAAACGGCGAACATTTGCGATTATATCTCACCCGGATGCTGGAAAGACAACATTGACCGAGAAGCTGTTATTATTCGGTGGTGCTATACGATTAGCAGGAACGGTCAAAGGCCGAAAGGCAAGCAAGCATGCGACTTCAGATTGGATGGAAATCGAGAAGCAGCGGGGTATCTCTGTTACCTCAAGCGTTATGCAATTCGACTACAATGGGCATCGCGTGAACATTCTGGATACACCTGGTCACCAAGATTTCAGTGAGGACACGTATCGGACACTTACAGCTGCAGATAGTGCAGTTATGCTTATCGATTCGGCCAAGGGTGTCGAAGCACAGACGAAGAAGCTATTCCAAGTGTGTAGGATGCGTGGTATTCCGATCTTTACCTTTATTAACAAAATGGATAGAGAAGGGCGTGACCCCTTAGAGCTATTAGAGGAATTGGAGCAGGTGCTAGGCATTCGCTCCTATCCGATGAATTGGCCAATTGGGCAAGGTAAACAGCTATGTGGGGTTTATGATCGTCAACAAACACAAGTAGAGCTGTTCCATAGTGAAGAGGATCATAAGAATATTACGGTGCGACCTGTAAGTGGTCAGGATGACCCGATCATTCGTGAAATGGCTGGAGACTTTCTCTTCGAGCAATTACAGCAGGAGCTAGAATTGTTAGATGTTGCAGGAGATGCATTCGATTTTGAGAAGGTGAGCCAGGGTGAGCTCACTCCTGTTTTTTTTGGCAGCGCGATTAATAACTTTGGTGTTCAGACGTTTCTCGAGAATTTCTTGAAGCTCGCTCCGAAGCCAATCTTACGTAATAGCACACAAGGTGCCGTCGAGCCAACTGAGGAACGATTCTCCGGCTATGTATTCAAGATTCAGGCGAACATGAACCCTGCTCATCGTGATCGAATTGCGTTCCTGCGTATTGTATCGGGTAAATTTGAGCGTGGCATGACCGTTCGCCATGTGCGTGTGGGCAAAGATATTAAGCTAGCCCAGCCACAGCAATTCCTTGCTCAAGATCGTGATATCGTAGAGGATGCCTATCCAGGTGATATCATTGGCTTGTTCGATCCGGGTATATTCCGTATTGGTGATACGCTTAGTCAAGGAAGAGATATTCAATTTGATGAATTGCCTACCTTCTCACCAGAGCTATTCAGTAAAGTTACGGTTAAGAATGCCCTGAAGCACAAGCAATATCAGAAGGGTGTCGATCAGCTGACAGAGGAGGGTACGATTCAGGTATTCCGCACGATTGGGTTCGAAGATGCAATTCTTGGTGTTGTAGGTCAGCTCCAGTTTGAGGTGTTCGAATACCGTATGCGAGCCGAATATGGGGTAGAGGTACACCTGCAACGTCAGCCCTATCAATTCGCAAGATGGGTCATTGATGAGAAGATGGATCCATCCAAATACCGGATTAACTCAACTTTGGTGAAGGACAAGAATGACAACTATGTAGCGTTATTCGAGAACGAGTATGCCATGCGCACAGCAGTAGATAAGAATCCGACAGCGAAGTTCTTAGAAACAGCGCCTTGAATAGATGATGAATGATGGGAGACACCTTGAGGGTGTCTTTTTTTGCTCTGGTTTCCCTCGATTCAATGGAATCTGAGTGAAACTGGAGGTACGTGTTTAATTGACAAATGATGTTGTATATCGTAAAATGTACGCGTGTACATAAATAAATCTTCAATGTAATACATATAGATTGGGGGAGGACACATTACAACCAGAAGAGATGTTGCACGCCTAGCTGGGGTTTCTGAAGCAACCGTTTCGCGTGTCTTTAATGATATTGGCCCCATTCGAGAGCAGACTAGGCAAGCTGTTATGAAAGCGGCTGCAGAGCTGCAATATACACCTAATGCACTGGCGCAGAATTTTGTTCGGCGACGCAGTGGGAACCTGGGTGTGGTTCTTCCGCTACTTCCGAAAGTCCATCTATTCTCCAAATATTATTTTGCTGAAATCTTAAGTGGTATTGGTCAAGCAGCGAATGAAAGAGGCTATGATCTGCTGCTCTTGTTCGCGGGTGTTGAGGAGAATAAAGATTACTTAAGATTGTTCCATGCCAGAAAGGTCGATGCTTTGATTCTGTTAGGTCGTAGAGATATCCCGGAGGATCGAGTTTCTTTATCAGCATTGGTCGAGCAGAAGCTCCCGATCTGTCTAATAGGCCAAAGATTTGCAGGACTACAAGCCGATACGGTAGATGCGGATCATGTCACAGGTAGCTATGAGATGGTGAGGCACCTGATTGAGTCAGGTCGAAGACGAATTGCGTTCATTAATGGACCGTTGGAATATTCGAATAGCGAGGATCGTTTAGCAGGCTATCAAGCAGCGTTATCAGACTATGGGATTACCTATGATGCTTCTCTCGTATTCAAGGGCAATTTCAGCCGGAAAAGCGGGCATGAATTAGCACCGCAGATTGCAAGCATACACGCTAGTTTAGATGCTGTATTCGCCTCCAATGATCGAATGGCATTAGGATTATTGCAAGGCTTGAATGAGTTGGGCGTCACCTATCAAGAGCTGACTGTTGTTGGTTACGATAATTCGGATATTGCCCAGTTCTGTAATCCGCCGCTTACAACTGTAGAGGTACCCTTGTTCGAGATGGGGCAAGTTGCCACTAATAAATTATTAGGTCGTTTGAGTGGAAGCTTGAGCTTGATAGATGAGCCCTTCGATGTAAAGCTCCCAACTCGGTTAGTAGTCAGGTCATCAACGAAAAACTAAGTTTATGCTTCATAAATTTATCTTTTAGGAGGCGTTACATGAACAAGTTTCGTATTGGTATGATTGGCTATAAATTTATGGGAAAAGCACATAGTGATGCTTACAGAAGTGTACCTATGCATTTTCCGAATACACCTGCACCTGTCATGAAAGTCATCTGTGGTCGTGATGGTGAGGCCGTTGCTCATGCTGCCAAGCAGTTTGGCTGGGAGGAATCCGTTACGGATTGGCAAGAGCTTCTGAAGAGAGACGATATCGATGTAATCGATATTAATGCGCCTAGTGATGCCCACAAGGATATTGCTATCGCAGCGGCTCGAGCTGGTAAGCATGTGTTCTGTGAGAAGCCGCTCGCTCTAACACTCGCAGATTCTAGGGAGATGCTTGCTGTCGCCGAGGAAGCCGGAATCAAGCATATGGTTGGCTTTAATTATCGTTATGCACCCGCTGTGCAGCTGGCGAAGAAGCTCGTATCAGAAGGTCGATTAGGTCATATCTATCACTTCCGTTCTTGTTTCTTGCAGGATTGGATTATTGATCCCGAATTCCCATTGGTGTGGCGTCTGCAGAAGAGTATTGCCGGGTCTGGCTCCCATGGGGATTTAGGCGCCCATCTCATTGACATGGCCCGGTTCTTGGTTGGCGAATTTAACGAGGTAATTGGGATGAGCGAGACCTTCATTAAGGAACGTCCAATCGCTGGCGCTATGACAGGACTAAGCGGTGCCAAGGTGAGTAAGGATGCCCCGAGGGGTGCAGTGGATGTGGATGATGCTACCGTTTTCTTAACGCGGTTTGAGAGTGGAGCATTAGGTAGCTTTGAGGCAACACGATTTGCAGCGGGACATCGGTGTACGAATTCTTTTGAGATTAATGGAAGTAAGGGTAGTGTGAAATTCGACTTTGAACGAATGAATGAGCTTCAAGTGTATTTCACGGATGATGCGGAGGATGTGCAAGGCTTTCGTAGAGTTCTGGCAACGGACCCTGCTCATGCTTACATGGATCATTGGTGGCCGGCTGGGCACACGATTGGTTATGCACAGACGTTCACACATGAGGTTGTTGAGCTGATGGAAGCATTGAAGACAGATCGTCAGCCTGTACCGAATTTTGTGGATGGCGTGAAGTGTCAGGAAGTACTCGAAGCTGTTGAGCGATCCATTGATGAACGTCGCCCAGTCAAGATAAGTGAAATGTAATTACTGAGAAGATAAGCTTGCGCTGTAGTTTTGTTACAGAAATCGTTTAGGAGTGATACATAATGAAGCATGCATTAATCGTATGGGGTGGATGGGATGGTCATCAGCCTGAAGAGGTGGCCGGCATCCTCGGCGGGTTATTGAAGGAAGAAAACTATCAGGTGCGAATATCTGATAACTTAGATAGCTTCTCTGACGCTGAGAAATTAGCGACTGTGGATCTAGTTGTACCTGTATGGACGATGGGATCCATTGTGAAGGAACAGCTTGAGCCATTCCTGAAGGCGGTACGTGAGGGCGGAACTGGTGTGGCAGGCTGCCATGGTGGGATGGGTGATTCCTTCCGCAATGAAGTGGAGTATCAATATATGGTTGGCGGACAATGGGTCGCGCATCCAGGTAATGATGGAGTAACATATCAAGTTGACATTACAAATATGAATCATCCGCTCACACAGGGTATTGAGGATTTTATCGTAGTTTCGGAACAATATTATATGCACGTTGATCCAGCCATCCATGTTCTTGCCACAACTAGCTTCGATGACGTGAAGATGCCAGTAGCCTGGACCAAGATGTATGGAGCAGGAAAAGTGTATTACAACTCACTAGGACATCAAGCTAATATCGTGAGTATGCCTCAGGTACTTGAAATGATGAAACGTGGAATGATATGGGCCACAAGATAAACTAACTGATGATGGGAGTAATGAGGCTATGGACAAGGTTAAGGTTGGTATCATCGGTTGTGGGAATATTAGTAAAGCTTATTTAAATAATTGTATCAAATATAATAATCTTCAGGTTATTGCCTGTGCCGATCTTGATTTAGGAAGAGCACGGGAACGAGCAACTGAATATAGTGTATCTATTGCTTGTACACCTGATGAATTGCTCTTGAATAAGGAAATTGAGATCGTCGTTAATCTAACGATTCCTAAAGCGCATGCTGAAGTATGTCTACAGGCGCTCGAAGCGGGTAAGCATGTTTATACGGAGAAGCCCTTCACAGTTACGAGAGAAGAAGGGCTCAGCATCTTAAAGAAGGCCAGAGAAAAAGGTTTACTCGTTGCAAGCGCACCTGAAACCTTCATGGGTGGTGGAATCCAAACGTGTCGTAAATTAATCGATGAAGGCTGGATTGGTACCCCTGTAGCCGCAAGTGCATTCATGATGGGCGGTGGACATGAAGGCTGGCATCCAGACCCTGAGTTTTACTATGAGGTCGGTGGCGGTCCGATGTATGATATGGGCCCGTATTACTTGACGGCATTAGTATCATTACTTGGTCCTATACAACGGATTACGGGTTCTACTCGAATAACCTTCCCTGAACGGACAATACGTAGTGAGAAGAAGTTCGGCAAGAAGATTACGGTTGAAACTCCAACCCATGTAACGGGTGTATTAGAGTTCGCTTCAGGTGCAGTAGGCACGATCATCACTAGCTTTGATGTGTTTGGAGGCCATCGACTGCCTAATATTGAGATCTATGGCAGCCTGGGTACATTAAGTGTCCCGGATCCGAATACGTTCGGTGGTCCTGTGCTGCTTCGCCGCTTTAACGATAAGGAATGGCGCGAAATTCCGTTGACACATGGCTATACAGACAACAATCGAGGCATAGGTGTTATGGATATGGCATTCGCTATCCGGAATGAACGCTCACATCGAGCACATGGTGATATGGCCTATCACGTTCTTGAAGCCATGCATGCCTTCCATGATTCTGCCGCAGAAGGGCGCCATTATATGATGAAGAGCACCTGTGTGCGGCCGGCAGCCATGCCAGAACTATCCTTAAACGCGGGTCTCGAGCATTAAGGATTTGTTCAGCACGGATACGAGATCCTGTTGCTGCTGATCATCGATATGCTCCCAGATGATTTCGAATAGTACACCTAAACCTGGTAAAGCTCTCTCGTCACTACCAATCGAACCATTAATGACTTCTAATAATTCTTCAGTGGATTTGTCCTGCACACGTTGTATGATCGCTTGACGTAAATTTAATGTTTTCATTGAGATAATTCAACCTCCGGATCGTGTATTCCTATGATTACTATGCGTCAAAAAGCAACCATTCATGCTCATTCAGCTAATTGGAATGTAGTGGGAATGGACGTGGTTGTTATGATATACTGTGTGCAATGATTTTGATGATGGCAAGAGAGGAAGCGGAAACGATGCAAAAGAAACAATTCGCAATTATAGGCATGGGTCGATTTGGATCCAGTGTCGCCAGAACCTTGTATAACCTGAATTTCGAAGTGCTAGCTATTGATAGCGATGAACACCGAACTCAAGAGGTGATCAATATGGTCACACATGCGGTTCAAGCGGATTCGACGGATGAAGAAGCGCTTCGTGCACTGGGTGTTCGTAACTTCGATGTGGTTGTTGTCGCTATTGGACAAGACATTCAAGCGAGTATCCTAACAACGCTGATTCTGAAGGATATGGGTGTGAAGATGCTCGTAGCCAAAGCGCAGAATGAACTGCACGGTAAGGTGCTATCCAAGATCGGTGCAGATAAGGTCATCTATCCGGAGCGAGATATGGGACATCGGGTAGCACATAATCTAATCTCACCGAATATTCTAGATCATATTGAATTATCTGACGATTATAGCATTGTTGACTTACAGGTAAGTCCGTCTCTCATTGGCAAGAATTTACGCCAATTGGATATTCGGAATAAATTCCTGTGTAATGTGATGGGTATCAAGAGTAAGAATGGCAAGATGAACATTGCTCCTCATGCTGAGGATCTGATTCAAGAGCATGATGTTCTTGTCGTAGTTGGTAAGAACGAGGATTTGAAAAAGTTTGAGACAAGCTTCTCAGAGTGAGGGTGACCTAGACAAGTGACTTTGGATATATTATCTGTGCACAATAATCGTGTCAAGCAATGGGCCGCCTTGCGAGATAGGAAGTACCGTGACCGTGAGAATAAATACATCATTGAAGGGATTCATCTTGTACAGGAAGCACTAACTTACAGCGTCCCTATGGAGACGCTTATTTTTTCATTAGATCGAGGGCTCCCAGATGACGTTTCACAGCACCTGCAGGCGGGGGTCGAGCTGATTGGGGTCAGTGAAGCTGTTTTAGCTAAAATTTGTGACACCATTTCTCCCCAAGCCGTTGTTGCAATCATGCACAAGAGTAAGACAGAAGTAAAGGATATTCTAGATCATCATCGCTCGTTGGTTATGGTCATTGATGGCATCCAAGATCCAGGTAACTTAGGAACCATTATCCGTAGTGCTGATGCTGTTGGAGCAAGCGCCGTCCTGCTAGGCAAAGGAACAGTGGATCTCTACAACGCTAAGACGATTCGAGCTACTATGGGCTCCATGTATCACCTAGCTATAGCAGAATGTGACCTTAACGCAATACTCCCACTAGCCAAGCTTCAAGGTGTGCAGGTCATGTCTACACGTATTGAGCAGTCGGTTAGCTGCTATGATGCAGATTTCACCAAGGATACTTGGATTATCGTTGGTAATGAAGGTCAGGGTGTTTCTCGGAATATTGCACAATATGCAGATTTATTCCTACATATCCCAATGCTCGGCAAAGCTGAATCGTTGAATGTAGCCATGGCTTCGACTGTGTTATTATTCGAGGCTATGCGGCAACGACGAGTTCATAAAGGAGTCTTGGTCGAATGAGGATGGTATTTCGTTGGTATGGTGAAGGTAATGACACGGTCACGCTAGAGCAGATCAAACAGATCCCAGGTGTTGAGGGCGTCTTGTCGAAAGCGTCAATGTGCATGAAGATATCAAGCTTGGATTAAAGGTATTCTTCTGATTAGTTACTTATGGGCATATAAATGAACACATAAGATATCTAACCAGGGGGATTTATAACCGTGGCCAGAAGATGGAGAAGTGCTAAGCATCAATCAACTGGGAAAAAGAGGATCATTCTTGTCATCTTATTCTTATTCGCCTTCTCTTCCTTACAGACATTCATATACTTGGAGAGGAATCTCCGTCCTCCACTTATGAATATAGCTGCCATACGTGTCAAACAGAAGGCGTCGGAAGCGATTAATACAGCGATTACTGAGAAAATTGCTCAGGGCACTAATTTTGATAAGCTCATTGACTGGAAGGAAGATAACAGTGGCAAAATAACCGGCTTTATGCTGAACTATGCTGAGCATATGAAGATCGCAGGGGATACAGTGAAAATTGTTCAGAGCACATTACAGCATCTGGAGGCTATTCCTGAGCATATCCCATTGGGATTAGCATTCAACAGCGCAATCCTCGCTTCCTTCGGTCCCGATGTTCCTATTCGATTTGTACCAGCAGGAGCAGTTAAGGTGGATTTGAATACAAGGCAGAAGGATGCTGGCATCAACATGCTGCTTGTAGAGGTTTATATTCGGATTATCGCCGAGGTTACGATAATTATTCCATTCGATACCAAGCCAGAGATCGTATCTACAGAAATCCCAATCTCCTATCTGTTAGTGGTCGGTGATGTGCCCATGTACTATTTTGACGGAAAAGGAAATCCGGTTGGGGAATCGCAACCATTGCCACCGAATATTGCATTGCCAGATTTAATCAAGAAGCAAGAGAATAGTGAGCAAGGCGCTGATGACTAATTTTTTCTTGTCACTACGAAAGTCCATGAGATTAAGCTTACTTGCCGCTGCGCTTCCTCTGCCTTTCCTCGCGCTCCCAACGAAGTAGGTAAGGGTAGGGGTCGAAGGACCAATCTGTATAACCTGCATCTCGATAAAGGCCATAGTGTAGATGGGGTGGGAATTTACCTTGCGTACCAGGCTTCCCGTATCCAGAGCTGCCAACCCAGCCGATCGTTTCTCCTGGTGAAACGATTGTCCCTTGCCCAATCTCCTTATTAAAACCAGACAAATGAGCGTAATAGTGATATACATTATTAATGCTACGTATGCCAACTCGCCATCCCCCGTAGCGGTTCCAGCCTAGAATTTCCACAATTCCATAACAGGTGCTACGAACCGGATATCCATATGCAGCGAATAAATCAGTGCCTTCGTGAATACGTCGTCCGCCCCAGCCCCGTTTAGCTCCCCACGTGCTACGATAGGAGTAATCGGCTTTAAGAGGAAGAGGGAAGGCATGCCGCTCCAGCTCCAATGTTTCGTATTCGGAATAAATCTTGGCAAATTGCATAATTCGTTCGACACTCCGCGGATTCTTATAAGTCTCCCAAAGGCCAATTCTAAAATCCTGTATAGAAGTACCGCTATTCATAACATTCTTAGCCATCGTATAGAGAACGTCCACATCCGAATGTCGATCAGCCAAGCCATCCCCATTACCGTCAAGTCCTATCCCTCCGAAGAAAGTGATGGATCCGGGATCTTGATCGGCCTGGTCTGGATTAAGTGCGCCAGCCCATTGCTCTTCTGGGTAGTAGATCGCAACAAGACCGTCTCTTACTGGGCGATTCTTCTTATTCATTGTTGTCATACTTCTCTCATACTGATCTATGGCAGCCAGATAGATCCAAGGTATACCCGTCGTGACACTCATTTGCTGGAATAGGTTGAAGCGGACTAAGAATTCATTGGTATTGTCTGTTGATTGGCTATGTACCTTGGCCGAAAAGCCAAGGCATATTGCACAAAGACTCAAAGAAATGATCCAGTATCGGTACATACAAAGCAACGTCCTCTCGAATGACCTAATAAAGTTATCATGTTCAAGAGGTTCAATTTTATGTATCATATTGATAACAACAAAAAGGGGAATGACAAACGATGGAATTCGATCACCGTTCTGAGCATACGGATGGCAATATGCTGCTCATTCAAGCCAATATTGATGATATGAACCCGGAATTCACATCCTATATCAGTGACCGATTGTTCGAGGTGGGTGCTAATGATGTGTATTGGGTGCCCATTATCATGAAGAAAGGTCGACCTGGTCTCATGCTCAATGTTCTTGTGCAAGAGG
>JBBDTA010000132.1:0-26558 GCA_040904605.1 Paenibacillaceae bacterium | reverse complement strand
CGGCCTTGTTATCCGATCCGGTGCGATTGGCAACCATGAAAAGGCAAGCCAAGAAAGCGGGAAAAGCTTTCTCCGCAGATTCGGCTGCGGTATGCATCGCACAATTCCGGGAGCAAGGAACGGTCACAGTGCCAAACGATCGGGTGTATTCATTTGTCTAAACGCCTGAGATCGTGAATGTCGCTGTCTTTATTTGTGCTGCTCAAGGGTATTTTTATTTCAAGGAAAGCAAAATATAACCAAGGTTGATTTGAAATTTTCCGAAGACAGACAAGTCTTTTTTTAGATAAGTGATTATTTCCGTGGAGGTAAATGTGGCGTACTTCATACAAAATTTGATGGATTTCTACGGGTATTATGTTTTAGGTATCGCCCTTATGCTCGAACTTATTGCCCTGCCTTTGCCGGGAGAAGTTCTTATGACATATGCAGGACTTATGGTTTTCCAAGGGAATTTAAATTGGTTCCTTAGCATCCTGATGGCGGGTGCAGGAGCTTCGATCGGCATGACCGTTTCCTATTGGATCGGTTATAAATTGGGCACACCGTTTTTTGAAAAGTATGGCTCGAAGATACATTTGGGACCAGATAAATTAAAAAAAATATCACAATGGTTTGAGCGCTATGGAAATAAGCTTCTAATTATTGCATATTTCATCCCTGGAATTCGCCATTTTACAGGTTATTTTTCGGGAATTACACGTATGTCGTTTCGAACTTATATCATGTATGCTTATACAGGTGCTTTCATTTGGACAGGCACGTTTATTTCCTTAGGAAAAATACTCGGTCCCAAATGGGAGCAGTTCCACTATACGATCACAAAATATTTGTTGATCGCGGGGATCATCGCGGCGGTGATTTTCGTTGTTGTTTATGTGTTTCAAAGATACAGAAGCCGATTGTACGATGTAACCGTATTGGGGTTGAGCAAAGGAGTCAAAGCATTTCATTCCCTGGGTAGAGTTAAATTTCTGGTGGTCATATCATTTGGAACGTTTCTTACGTTTTTTACTTTAATGGCAGGCTTGGTCCAAGACTTTCTAGCGAATGAATTTGCTGATTTTGATGTTGTCACTTCGTATATCGTCCATGCTCTATTTGATGAAAGTTGGGCTGCATGGATGAATCGCTTCGCGTATTTAGCATCGTTTCAAGTAGTGCTCACTATAGCTGCTCTAACACTTGTCTGGATTCAGATAAAAGGAAAAGAACGCATCCTTGAAGCTGGATTCTTGTCGTTTGTTTTAATCGGGGGCGAGCTTTGGGATGAGGGGTTGCGGCTACTTTTTCATCGCACGGGACCTAAAAACCTTCTAGATACGTTCCCGAGCGAACAGACGTTAATTACAATCATTTTCTTGGGTTTCGCCGCGTATCTATTTGTTCGGCATGTAAACATGACATGGCTTCGGACAGGCGCATTCCTTCTTGTCCTTGCTGTTTCGTTGTTGGTTGGGCTCAGTCGCATTTATTTCGATATTCAGTATCCCAGTGATGTAGTAGCGGGATACGTATTTGGTGGAGTCTGGCTTAGTTTCAATGTTGTTTTATTAGAGTTATTTCGGTTTTTCCGAAACAACAAGCTGAACTTTTTGACTTGAACTCAAGTCTTTTTCACTGAAGGGTGCTATGGAGGGAAGGTTATGCGTGGATCAAGAACTAAATAAATTAATCAGCAAGGCGAAGACCGGGGAGAAGGAAGCTTTCGCCTTGCTTGTTAAGCGATATAAAGAGAGCGTCTTTCGTTATGCGTATGGAATGCTTGCAGACCGCATGGAGGCGGAAGACGTTTCCCAGGAAGCATTTATTAAAGCGTATTACTCGCTCGCCAAACTGGAAAACATTTATGCGTTTTCATCTTGGTTAACACGAATCGTCTCCAATTTATGCTACGACCGAATACAAAAACGAAAAAAAGAAACAGTCGTATCAGGAGAACTTATTAAAACACACATTGCAAACAACAACATCGAACAAGCGCATCTCCATATGACAATTGAAGAAACGATGAATAAATTAAGTCCCGAGCACAGGGAAGCTATTATCCTGAGAGATGTTGAAGGTTATTCCTACGATGAAATTGCCGGGATGATAAATATACCACTTGGGACGGTAAAATCGCGTATTAGCTCAGCACGACTGATGTTGCGTAAAGAAATGAATCGGGAAATGGAGGATTAAGATGTCAAACCATATAGAGGATTTCATATCTGCTTACGTTGATAACGAATTAAGTGAAGAGGAACGACAACAAGTAGAAGACCATTTGGAAAATTGTCTGCAATGCCGTGCGATACTAAGTAATGTAATGGATATTAAAAGTCAAATTTTTGCCGCATTTCACTCCATCGAAGTCCCAGAAACAATAGAAAACGATGTTTTGCAGGCAATAGGTTTTGGAAATTCAGCTAATACCTCGAAGCAGCGTTATTGGCTTTTCGTTCCGCTGTTTACTCCATTGCTCTTTATTGCGATTACTTTTGTTCTTATGGGGTCATTCGTTTTGAAAATAGGTTCGGTCATGATGAAAGTGGTTTTTAATTTAATTTATGCGCTGGGAAGCATCCTGGGTTCGGACCCGTATACCATCATCGGTTTGATCGGATTTTCGATGCTGCTTATTATCTCTTCTAGCGTTTCATTAAACCATCTGCTGAAGACAAAAGCGATTGAGGGGGACTCCATTTGAATATAAAACATTCTATGATGATTGTTGTTTTATTGCTAGTTGGTTTATTTATTATGATTCCGACAAATGCGCTGGCAAAAGGGATATTCGAACATAAGGATACCATCGTACCAGGAAATCAAACGGTTGATGATGTTGTCGTGGTTGGCGGAGATGCCACCATTTGGGGCACGGTGAATGATTCAGTTATCGTCTTAAACGGGAATGCGGTTATAAAAGAATCTGCAAAAATAAATGGTTTTGTTTTAGTTATAGGCGGCAATGTGCAGCAGGAACATGGAGCAGTAATCACGGATGAAATCATCAATGTTTCATTGAATAATGCGACAAAAAACAGCTTGTTGATCGGCGGAGGATTAGTTGTCGGAACATGGTTACTGCAGTTGGCCGTTAGCATTGTGTTCGTAATACTCCCTGTCTTGACTGTATTTCTTAGCAAACAACGCATCCATTCGTTTGTTGATCGTGCGCGGCAATCTCCAGGATATTTTCTATACATTGGTTTTTTCAGTAGTCTAATTCTAGTAGCAATTACTGTGCTTTTACTTCTTACAATCATCGGAATCCCAATTGCAATGTTCATTTTTGTTTTAGTTGTGCTCGCGTTTCTTTTTGGATTATCTGTACTAAGCATGTTGGTTGGGGAAAGAATTCAAGGAACGTTTACTCGTTCCAATTGGAGGATTTCATTAACGGGTTCGGTTTTATTGGTTTCCCTTATGAATGTTCCGTTTATTGGAGAACTTCTTTTCTTAGGAGTAGCGGTTTTTTCCATAGGAATCATGACTTTGTGGATTTTGGAAAAATTAAAAAGAAAACCATCAGCAAGGTCATAAAAAGGAGGAACTCCTCATTTGCTTCAACATCAACTTTTATCGTTCATTGCCCATTTTGGCTATATAGGCATTTTTGGTTTGTTAATGCTTGGAATTATAGGCTTGCCGGTTCCGGACGAAGTGTTAATGACATTCGCGGGATATTTAATTTCGCAAGGTAGACTTCACTATCTCACGACAGTCATTGTTTCCGTGGTTGGCAGTTTTACCGGTATGTCCATCAGTTATTTGATTGGACATAAATTCGGCTATCCCCTATTGGAGAAGTATGGCAGCAAAATTCATATGACGAAAGAGAACTTGGGTCATGCACAGCAGTGGTTCAAAAGGTTTGGCAAATTTGCGGTTATGATCGGATATTTTATTCCGGTCATACGCCATTTAACGGCTTATTTTGCAGGCATCAGCAAATGGTCTTATCGAACATTTTTTGTATACGCAGCACCGGGAGCGATACTATGGGCGGTTACATTTATTACGTTAGGCACCTATTTGGGCGAACACTGGCTTGAAGTAACAGAAACCATTCATCGATACCTCTTGATTGCCGTGGTTTTAATTGTTGGCATGGCCTTGATTATTTGGTATATAAAAAGGAAGGGATAGGAAAATAGCTGCAAAGTGAAGGTGAAGGCATGGATCCTATGGCTCAACCTAAAAAAAGAAAGCTCTTCGCGATGAACCCGGTCATTGTTGTACTTGGACTTGTCAGTTTATTTACCGATCTGTCCAGTAATATGATCATCCCGATTTTGCCGCTGTATCTCACTTCCGTTTTACACGTTCAGGTGCAATCCATCGGTATCATTGAGGGAATCGCTGAAAGCACTGCGAGTATTTTGAAATTGTTTTCCGGTTGGATTACCGATCGCGTAGGCAAATATAAACTTTTAATGTTGATCGGATATGGATTGTCCAATTTGACAAAACCTTTGTTCGCGATTAGCGCCAGCTGGGAACAGGTTCTGATGATTCGATTTTCCGATCGTTTCGGAAAAGGAATTCGAACCTCCCCGCGAGATGTGTTAGTCGCAAATTCCACAACGAAGGAAGAACGGGGAAAAGCGTTCGGTTTTCGTCGCGCGATGGACGCTCTGGGAGCAGCATTAGGTCCCTTAGTTGCTTTTGGCGTGCTTGCCATGACTATGAACAACTATCGCCTCGTATTTTGGTTATCCGTTATTCCCGGGATTCTGGCGGTTGCTCTTATCATCTTTCTCTTAAAAGAAAATGAGCCCAGTAGTACCGGAAAACAATCGAAACTTCCGCAAATTAGGTTTAGAAATTTAAATCGCCGCTTTATATGGTTTTCCTTAATTTCCATGCTTTTTGCGGTCGGTAATTTCTCTGATGCGTTTCTAGTTCTACGTGCACAGGACGCAGGCATGCTTCCTGCCTTAATTCCACTAGCGTTTTTCACATTTAACATGAGCAGCAGCATCTTTTCGATGCCGGTAGGCATGTTGTCAGACCGTATTGGCCGCCGACCGGTGCTTATTTCTGGATTTTTCATCTTCGCACTCATTTATTTTGGATTCGGTATGGTAAAAAGCATTGCTTGGATCTGGGTACTATTTGTTTTATATGGACTTTACTACGCATTCACTGAAGGTATACAAAAGGCATATATTGCCGATATTGTACCAGAAGGGCTAAGAGGAACGGCAATGGGTACATATAATGCATTGATTGGATTAGCAGCATTACCGGCGAGTATTATTGCGGGTTTTCTGTGGCAAACGTTTGGACCTGTGGTTGCTTTTAGTACCAGCAGCATCATTGCGATATTGGCTGCATTATTGATGATTGTCTTTCGCGTTTAAGTAGGCTTATTAGCGATTCATTGGGGCAGGATTTTATTCTTTCTGTACAAGGTATTGAGACCTTAAAACTCATTTTCCATCGCGCCCGCCAACTTTACATCGCATTGTCAACGCAAATGGTTTCAGTTTTCCAAGCGATCATTCGATGGTTGCATTTAGTTTATACGGGGTACTTGCATTTTTATTATGGGGTCACATTCTCGCGGGATATTAATTCTCTTGAGCACACTTATGATCATGGCAATCAGCATCAGTCGCATTTTTTTCTCTGGCAATACCTTTTTGGGAAATAAGTCCTATAATTTCAAAAAAAGACGTACAAGTTACACACCTGTACGTCTTCTTTGGTTATTCGATTTTTTCGTTTGTTGATGCTTCATGGCTTGAACGCCAGTAGCATGTTGATTGTGTTGCTTGTTGCCCGTTTGTTGCTCTTTCTTCTGTGCTAGCTTACGTTTTATGGCTTCCTCAAGCGTAATTTTCTTAGGCTCTCCAGCTTCCACTGCTTCTTCAGGAGTTTTCGTTGAATCTGTCATGTCCTCACCTCAATATCATTGATCTTCCTATATAGTAGCATATTCTTATCGAAACGGGAATTAGCACATCACACGGGCTACCGTGCATCCAATGTTCTTTGAAGTTCTCCCAATTCCTGTTGGCTTAGATTTCGCCAAGTTCCATTCTTCAACCCATTTAACTTAATGTTCATAATTCGTACTCGCTGTAGACGTACAACCTTCAAGCCTAGTGCTGAACACATTCTGCGAATTTGTCGATTTAGGCCTTGGGTCAGTATGATCCGAAATACACGCTCACCCATAGCTACAACATTACATGGCTTCGTTATCGTATCTAGAATTCTTACTCCACTGGACATCGCCCTGATGAAGGCTGGAGTCACAGGACCGTCAACTGTGACGATGTATTCTTTTTCATGATTATTCTCCGCACGTAATATCGCATTAACGATATCACCGTTGTTGGTCATTAGAATTAACCCTTCCGAATCTTTATCCAATCGACCGATGGGGAATATACGCTCTGGATGATTTACATAATCCACAATGTTCCCATTAACATGCCTTTCCGTCGTGGAAGTAATACCTACCGGCTTATTCAACACGATGTAAACATGCTGCTTCTTCTGCCCTAATGGACGACCGTCAAGTCGCACATCATCTTCCTTTGCAACGACACTTCCGAGTTCAGCAATAACCCCGTTAATGGTAACACGGTTTGCAGCAACCAGCTTGTCCGCTTCTCGCCGGGAGACAATACCTGTTTCACTAATAAACTTATTAATACGCATGAGCTTCACCTATTTTCGCTTATACTTAATTACATTATAGGCAAAATAGTTCTGAAAGAAAACAAACAAAATCATAATTTTATAGCATCGCAACCCCTTGGCTACCCATGTAAGATTAGTAGCGTGTACAAATCATGTGTAAGAAGCAGCTTGGAGGAGATATATGACAATACACAACAAGATCGTCTTTATTACAGACGCTGATAGTAAATCTGGGAAGGCAATCCTTCATCAGCTAGTAAGCGAAGGTGCTCATTTCATTCTGAATAGCCCATCTAATGGTGAAGAGATTCGATTGGATTTGGAGCAATGTCATGCTGCAGGATCGAAGACAGTCGTCATCAACATTGACCTGTGCAATAGATCCGAATTAGATGCAACGCTCGAGCAAACCGCACAGCAGCTAGGTACAGTAAACGTTCTAGTTCACAACAATAATTTAGTTAAGCCTGCTAGTGTAGAATACTGTGAGGAAGACGTCTTCTTCGAAATTCTTAACGCAAATACGAAAACTGCTTTCGTATGTACACAATCCATTGGTAAACAAATGATAGCGCAGCAATCAGGTAGAATCATCTACGTCAGCTCCATTCATGCTGAGAAACCTACAGGTTCTTCGTTCGCTTATAGTGCATCGAAGGGTGCGGTTAAGCTGCTTGCCAGTGAGGCTGCACTATTCTTAGGTCGTCATGGTATTACGATAAATACGATTGAGATGGGTCCTGTTGAAGGGGATAATATTGCTTTTGAAAGCACTTTCTCTTCACTTTATGATTCTTATGAATATAAAGTTCCGAACGCCATTCTTGGTACTTATGAGGATTTAGCTTCTCTTGTTGTCTATCTAGCTAGTGATGAATCTCGCTATTTGAACGGGGCAGTGATTCGATTGGATGGTGGTTTCCTAAATCACTATATGGATCACAGGATGAAGGAGCCTGCAGTGCTAGAAGGAGGTACACCATGAATTTAGTAGGCAAGGTTGCCTTGGTTACCGGTGCGGGTACTGGGATTGGCAAGGGTATTGCTGTAGAACTCGCTAGACGAGGCTGCAAGATTGCGATTAATTACAATCAGAGTGATGCAGGAGCAAGGGATACTAAAGCGCAGATTGAAGAGCTTCATGGAGAATCCATTATCATTCAAGCCAATATATCTGTTAAGACGGATGTAGAGCGTATGGTCAAGCAGGTCTTTGATCATTACGGCACCATCGATATATTAGTCAACAATGCTGCATTACAACTAAACTTCGATTTCTTCGATTATGATGGGGCAACCTTCGATCGAATGATGAGCACCAACCTGAAAGGCTATTGGCAGTGTACACAAGCTGTCGTTCCTTATATGAAACAGAAGCAAATCGGAAGGATCATTAATATATCCTCCGTACACTCGAAGCGACCGACCGACTTTGACACCCTCTATACGATGACGAAAGGCGGAATTCTCATGATGAGCAGGGAAAGTGCCATTGAGCTAGCCAAGTATGGTATCACTGTCAACACCATTGAGCCTGGTGCCGTAGATGTGGGCAAGCAGAGTGCAAGGGAATCCAAACCCATCGTCTCGCCAGAGGATGCAGCGAAGATGAAGCAAGAAGTGAATAAGATTTTCAAGAAATTTCCGATGGGTAGAGTTGGAAGACCTGCGGATGTTGCATCATTGGTATGCTATATTGCTTCCGACGAGACACAATTTATGACAGGAGCCTCCATCCGATTAGACGGTGGAAGCATGTTATTATAGAGAATTCAAATATCTAAAGAGCAAAAAAAGGAGACTTAAACTATGACGAAACCGAATACGTATGAAAGTACATTAGCTCACGTTAACACCTTCTCTAACCCCTCCGAACTAAGAATTACCGACATTCGCTTTACAGATATTGTTGGTGCACCTATGCATTGCAGCTTAATCAAGGTGTATACAAACCAAGGATTAGTAGGCTTCGGCGAGGTTCGTGATGGCGCTCAGAAGGAAACTGCCCTTCTATTAAAAAGCCGTCTGCTCGGAGAAAACCCTTGTAATGTCGATAAATTATTCCGTCGGATCAAGCAATTCGGTGGTCATGCTCGTCAAGGCGGCGGTGTGAGTGGTCTGGAAATTGCACTATGGGACCTTGCAGGTAAAGCTTACGGTGTACCGATCTGGCAAATGCTTGGCGGTAAATTCCGCGACAAAATCAGGATGTATTGTGATACCGATGTGGATGGCAAAGATACAGGTACAGCAATGGGACATGCTCTGAAAGAACGTATGGATCAAGGCTTTACTTTCTTAAAAATGGACTTAGGTATCAATCAGATCATCAATGAGCCAGGTGCATTAAATGCTCCACTCGGATTCTTAGAAGATATGAATGCTATCAACAAAGCTTGGTATGGTCGTAAGAACACTAAGATGACTGAAGCCGAGTACCGTACACTTCGTAACCGTCAATATGATATTTATAACATCGCTCATCCTTTTACAGGCATTCATGTAACTGAGAAAGGTCTCGACCTGCTCGAGCAATATGTGGCTGATGTTCGTGCCGTTATTGGCTATGAAGTTCCACTTGCTGTTGACCACTTCGGTCATATTGGTCTTACGAACTGTATTAAGCTTGGTCGTCGCGTAGAGAAATTCAACCTGGCTTGGATGGAAGATATGATTCCTTGGCAGTACACAGATCAATATGTGAAATTGGCGAATGCCGTTGCTACACCAATCTGTACGGGCGAAGATATTTTCCTGAAGGAGAATTTTAAACCATTACTTGAAGCTGGCGGAGTATCTGTTATTCATCCGGATATTCTTACAAGCGGTGGTATTCTCGAGACTAAGAAAATCGGTGACATGGCACAAGAATATGGCGTTTCCATGGCTATCCATATGGCAGAAAGCCCAATTGCCTGCCTTGCAGCCGTTCATATGGCAGCTGCAACTGAGAACTTCCTCGCATGCGAATTCCACTCCGTTGAGGTTCCCTGGTGGGATGATATCATCATTAGCAAGCTGCCAAAACCATTGTTAAATAACGGTTTCATCGCTGTTCCTGATGCTCCTGGTCTAGGTATAGATGAGCTTAATGATGAGATTATCTCTCAGCATATTCACCCGGATGTACCTGGTTTATGGGAATCCACTGATCAATGGAACAATCACGTCTCAAACGATCGTTTGTGGAGCTAATTATTACCGAAGTTGTAAGAGTGAAAATTGATGAAAGAGGTGCTCCACATGAAATTTGATAACAAAGAAGATATTATTCAGCTTACACCCCTATGGGAAGGCGAGCGTTTCTCGAATGGTCGTCCTAAGGTATCCGAAGATATTCTAGCGCGTATGCGTAATATTACATTAGAAGAAGCTTGGGGACCACTATGGAACAGAGGCTACAAAGATCAATTTGAAGGTGACTTCAAAATCATTCATCCTAACAAAACTATGGTAGGTCGTGCAGTTACAGCCGTTATGGTACCGAAGCGTCCAGATCTTCATGATACATTACTCAACTACGGACACAATGAGGAAGGTCGCAAAGGATTTTTCAATCAATGGGTCATCGATTCCATCGGTGAAGATGATGTTGTAGTCGTGGATTTGTTCGATAAAATCTTCAAAGGTACCTATATCGGCGGAAACCTTGGAACAGCAATCTCCACTCGTACCAAAAGAGGCGGAGCGGTAATCTGGGGTGGTATTCGCGACAATCAACAGGTTGTTGAGATTGAGAATATCAACATCTTCCACCGTGGTAGTGACCCAACAGCGATTGAAGATGTAACAATGGTAGGTATGAACGTACCTACTCGCATCGGACGTGCAATCTGCCTACCTGGCGACGTTGTACTGGCAACCCCTGCTGGCGTAATCTTCATTCCTCCTCATCTAGCTGAGTTGGTCGTTGTCGGCGCTGAGAAATCTCAAGTTCGTGACGTATTCGGCTTCGTTCGACTCAGAGAAGGTACCTATACCACAGCACAGATCGATTCCAACTGGCCTGTAGCTTTATGGCAGGACTTTAAGAGCTGGTTTGACAATGATGATGCAGCTAATATCTATCGTCACTTGAACTGGGATACTGAGATGGAAGAAGCAATTAAGAATGATCAGCAAGGTCCATCTAGTGACGTACGTTTGTAGGATTTTTAATAAGCTGGCCACGATGTGAGTTTCGCATCGTGGCCAGCTTATTTTCTTTTATCTCCCTCATTTGCCTATGCAACAATACTGCGAACCAATTCATATCGAATGACTCTTTGACCACCAACTCCCATGACAGGTCGAAGCCATCCTCTATCACAAAGTGATTGCAACAACCCAAAAGCCCTTCGATAATTCATCAGCAATTGCTCTGTAATATCTTTAGGACGTATACATAGAGACATGGATAGCGCCAATCGAATAATCTCACTCTCCGCAAATGACAGTGGCTCTCTAGTCATAGGCAGCACCTCATACCTGCTCAATACCATGCGAAGTAATGCAATAAGTAAATCGGATTGTTGCTCAATGTCATCATATGTGAAGGAAATAACATGGAAACCGAGCCCCTCAAGAAACAATTCACGCTTGCACTCATTACCGAAACTCTGTCTATCCATATCCTTCACATGCGTATTAAATCCCTTGATCTCAAAGATAAACTTTACTCCACCCTTTGGTAAATAAGCAAAGTCACCGAAGTAGGGTTTTCCGCGCCAATCTATGATTTCAAATTCTGGATGCAATTCATCGAAATTTCCTTTCAACAACCACCAAATCTTCTGAAGGAATAGCTTCTCTGCATGTCGATGACCACGTTCTAACCTGCCTCTTCGTTCACCCGACCGCGATTCTAGATGTCTACGAATAAACCGCTCATGTGCTTGTTCAAAATTCATACCAAATCCTCCTCTGATTGATAAAAACAAAAAACGCCCCAATTTCACCCTGAAAGGATGATCTGGGACGTTCTTCGTCACTTCTTTTCATTATAGCATATGTGTTATTAAATCCACCATACTCACTTCCAACTCCTCAAACGCAAGGCACTTCGAATAACTTAGTTGCGATATTACAGCTATTTATTTGGAATTTCTGCTCAACGTACGATTACATGCAAAAATACAATTAATTCTTTAGTAAAGCCACTATTTCCTAATTAATTGATGATTTAATTGCACTATGTTATTATTCTTCTCTTCTACCCCTCTATGATAGAAAATAGTTGTACATACGCGCTATTTGCCCAAGACTCGAGGCGGGACGGGCAATGCTACTCTTTGCTACTCTTTGCTACTCTTTGCTACTCTTTGCTACTCTTTGCGACTCTTTGCCACGGTCAGGATACGGCTTTACTTCCCTGCGGATTCCCTATATTCGCTGGGAGAAACACCGACCTTCTTCTTGAAAATCTGGCTAAAATATCTGGAGTCATGATAACCGACCTTCTCAGCCACCTCGTAATTTCGCAAGGATGTGCTCTTTAGCATATCCTTAGCTTTATCCATACGGATATTCGTTAGCTGCTCAATAAAGGTTTTACCTGTGTTCGTTTTGAAGAGTAGGCTCAGGTAAGTAGGTGTCATATACACCTTCTGTGCAACGCTGCACAGTGTAATGTGCTGGCATTCGAGTTCCATGTAGTGAATTGTTTTTTTGATAATGCTGCGGTGGCTTCCTTGTTCATCACGTGAAATTACTTCTTTTAAATCCGTAAAATATTTGCTCACATACTGCTTAATCTCCTGTAATGATTCCATCTTCACGATCGACATAATCTCATACCCCATATAGGCACTTATTTTCTCTGCATCGTTCAGTACTCTCTTCTCCATGCCTACTAGTAGGCGGATCGTCAGTTCATACATATTCTTAATATCGATAGGCCCATTCTTCAAGATATATTGGAAAAATTCATGAACAGCCGCCTCGATCTCATTCGAATTGTCAGCAGATTTGATGAACTCATAGAGATCTTTCTCTTTCGCTAAGGGGTAATCTTGAAGGTGTCCATATGAATCCAGTTCACTATAATAAATAATCTGACCCTTACCTCGGTAGAATTTATTCTGCAGCGCCAGCAGTGCTTGGTGATAAGAGTTATGTACATCCGTTAGCTGCACAGTCGGATTACCTACCCCAATATTAATCGGAAATATAAATTCATCATTCAATTGTAACTGAATGGTTTCTATCGTTTCCTTGGAAACCCAGGATAGCATGATCGCGATACGACAATCATCGTCGATGAAGAGAATACTGCCCTTTGGAACATAAAGCTGCAAATAATCTCTAACTCGCTCCGCACATTTATATTTCTCATCGGCTTCAGTGAATGACCCACTGGGTTCGAACAATATCATAGCAGGGAAGGTAAAGAATGAATTCAGATTCAAGCCGGATAGCTTCTCCTTCAGCTCCTCGATCTTAAGATCCCCTTTACCCGATAAAAGCTCCTTGAGAATACGATCCCTCATCATTGTCAAAACCCCAGTGTCTTTGAATAACAATGCTCCGTTATGCATGTTCATTCCCCCTAAAAGTTTTGTGTAACAGGATGGGTGCTAGTCTATGTGGATCATCTTGTATGATTTCATATGCAAGATGAATCTCTTCTCAGCATCTTCAACGTTTCCTGCTTTTAATATATTAATGAGTGCAAGATGCCCTTCAACTAGATTCTTGGTGGAGTGCTTTCTATTCGCAATGGCCATAAAACGCATGACCTTTGTCTTCATATGATCCCAAAGCTCTAGAATTGCATCATTATTACAACGTTTATAGAAGAAGCCATGAAAGCTCATATCCAGTTCAAGAATCTTCAGAGTATCATTCTGCTGAACTGCACTATCCATTTCACTCACAATCTCTTCAAGATACGAATAATCGACCTGTGTTAATAATGGCATCGATTCTCTTACTGCAAAGCCTTCAATAATTTCTCTTAATACAAAAATATCTTTAATTTCCTTAGCAGTAATATTCGATACGACCGATCCTTTGTTAGGCTTACCGATAATCAGGCCTTCCTGCTTAAGTCTCTCCAATGCTTCCCTAACAGGCGCTTGACTTATCTGAAAGTTACCTGCAATATCCAGAACAATCAATCTCTCTCCTGGTTGGAGAGTCCCTTCAATGATGTCTTTCTTCATCTTCATGTATACTTGCGTGCTGATGGAATTAGACAATGCGAATAAGTTGACAGGCAATAACATCACGCTCCAATATCAGTTTATCGATTACCGATTATCGATAATTCACAGCTTAGACTTATTATATTCCAATCAATCTCATTTAGCAATCACAGAAGAGCACTAGATTGGACACAATGAGTATTATCTCACCCCCCTCTAATGCTTATTTGTCATTGATCAGGCATTCGCTGAAGATCTTCGCCTCTTCTGAATTGACCGGCAGCATCATAAACCTCCAATGCTGAACCAAATGCCCCTCTCAAATCCAAGTATCCAAGTGACTCCAGCTGTTCATTCCATATATCAGTTTTTCCCGCACTAAAGAAATTATCCTTGAAGTAGGTCTTCACTAATCCCCCCCCCCTAGCGACAATGAAATTAAATTACACCTCCTATGATACCATATCTGGGCTTCGGAGTTATAATGATAGGTTAGCCAGGTTCCGCTCCTCTCCTGTGGCTCCGAAAATGGTTAAACTCGTTCCTATTTGAACCAGCCCTTCTCCTTGAAACGCATAATGGCTTCAATTCGATTTGTTACATGCAGCTTATCCAGAATAACAGAAATGTAATTGCGGACGGTGCCGGTTGTAATGTATAGCTGGCTCGCTATTTCCTTCGTGTTCTTGCCATCGGCAATCAGTACCAATACTTCCTTCTCCCTCTCGGTCAATGGATTCTCTTCACCATAGGCCTCATCCACTAGTTCTGCAGCATAAATTCGTCGGCCAGCAATAATACTGCGTATCGATGTAGCTAGCTCCTCGCTGGGGCTGTCCTTTAATAGATAACCGTCAACACCAGCTTTTAGAGCACGTTCAAAGTATCCAGAGCGGGAGAACGTAGTTAGGATCATAATCTTACAGCCCAATCCCTGTAATTCCTCTGCCGCGTCCAATCCACTCTTCACTGGCATCTCGATGTCCATGATACAGATATCCGGCTTATGAAGATGAACAAGCTTTACTGCATCCTCACCATTACTTACTGTACCCACCACCTGCATATCGTCTTCCAAATCAAGCAGAGCAGCAAGAGCGCCTAGTAGCATTCGCTGATCCTCAGCAATCACAATGCGAATCACATTCCCGCCTCCTCTTCTAGAACTTGTTCAAAGCTCTTCTAAATGTTTGAAGACGTTCGGTACTTTAATAATGATCATCGTGCCCTTATCCGATACAATTTCCATGCTTCCATTCACGAATTCAAGCCTTTCTCTCATACCTCTGAGCCCATTACCTTTAATGAATACGGATTCCGTTGATATACCAATTCCAACGTCCTTCACCTTCACAACCAAATCGGTCCGCAATGGCTGAATAGCGATTGTACACGTAGAAGTTCCGCTATGCTTTACAATATTAGTAACAGCTTCCTTCAGACACATGCTGAGTACATTCTCAATTAACAAGGAGGTATTAGTCAGCTTAGGATCACCTTCAAGGATAAATTCAATTTGAGCGGCATTTAGAATCTGCTGAATTCGAAGCATCTCATCCTCTAATCTTGTACCTCGCATCTCGGTAACCATCTCACGAACTTCCTTTAACGCAGTTCTGGCTGTCTGACGTACATCGTTCATTTCAGCTTGGGCTTGGAGCGGATTTTTACTTATCAATTTAACAGCGAGATCACTCTTCAAGCCAATTAATGAGAGCTTCTGACCAAGCGTATCGTGAAGATCACGGGCAATTCTCTGGCGTTCCTCCAGCTTGACCAGCTCGGAGATCCTCTTATTAGCATCCTCAAGCTGTCCCTGTAGCTTATCGCTGTTATTACGATTATAAGTTGTAACTGGCAGAAGAATTACACCAATAACACTGACTAGGATAAATGGGAGTTGGTTTAGGAAGACCGCATTCTTGGTTACAAATTCGTAATTGATCGCTGCAAGCGTGGTTATTAAATGGATTGAGTAAAATACAATAAAACTAATACGATTCTGTATATTCCCTATAAAAAAGGCCAAGAAGAGAGCAAAGTATACATAACCGAATAATAATGTCATCGTGATCGAAATCAACATTTGTAAGCTCGTCCAAAAGTACACCAGCCATCCTCTAGAAACAAAGGAGAGCACATAACAAATAAAAAACACAATAATCATGATGATGCCGATTACGATCTCGTATGTGGAGGATGAACGTAAGATAAAGTAAAAAGGAAGAATATAAAAGACAACCCACACATACGGACTTAAACCTGTGTTCCTATGAAAGATTGAATGCCACTTCTGCACTTTGGTTATTCGCCCTCCATGCTCGCTTTAGGAATTTTCAAATGATCTACGATAGAATCTGTCTTCTTAACCAAATGCTTAACCTCATTAAATCCAACAAACGTTTTGTTATGCTCATCCCACAATCGGTGATTTAACGATTTGAGACTAGTCTTGAGTGTGATTGTTGTTGCTTTCTGAAGCGGAGGTATCGCATTATGCGCCTTCTCCAGATTATAGTTCGGTACCTTCGGACTTAGATGATGGACGTGATGAAAGCCGATATTACCGGTTATCCATTGTAATAGCTTCGGCAGCTTGTAATAAGAGCTGCCATCCACCGCTGCTTTCAGATAACTCCATTCTTCCTGCTTCTCGAAGTAAGAATCCTCAAATTGATGCTGTACATAGAATAGCCAAATCCCCAACATACCGGATATCATGAACATCGGAGCTTGGAGTATTACAAATGCTTGCCATCCAATGGCCCAAATTAACAATGCATATAGAGCAACGAGGAAGATATTCGTAATGTAAGTATTAATTTTCTCCTTCAGCTTCGCTCCTTTTACATTCACACGATACTGAATAAGGAAAACTCCAATAGGTCCAAGCACTAACATGGTTAATGGGTTCCGATACAATCGATAAGCAATTCGGCGTAATAAAGAAGTTGCCATATATTCGTCTACAGTAAGAAGCCACATATCTCCTGTGCCCCGCTTATCGAGATTGCTGCTCGTTGCGTGATGGATTGAATGACTATTCTTCCATTGTTGATAGGGTACTAATGTAAGGACACCTGTAATGGTTCCGAGAATATCATTCGCTAAGCGACTCTTGAAGAACGATTGGTGCGTACAGTCATGGAATATAATAAAAGTGCGAATTAAGAATCCCGAGGTAAGGATGATAAAAGGTATAGCAAGCCAGTACGATACAGATAAACTTACGTATGCTGTGAACCAGAGTATAACTAATGGTACCAGGGTGTTAAGCATCTGTCTGATACTCGACTTCGTATCGGTTTTCTCGAAAGGGGCGACATTCTTCTTTAATTTCGATAGATTAGATGTAGTCAACGTGTGTAGTCCTCTCTTTTATGACGATCATGAAACATCATCCGTATTATAAACTTATTATAGATACTGTGTCCAAGACTTTGTAGTCACAAACGTCTAGTCGAGGGTATGACGAATGTCATGTATCCCTATTACATCGTTATCGAGGAACGTCGATTCGTTATTCAAGGCCCCAAGTGTCTTCACAGCAAATAAGCGGAACGAGGATGCGTTATTCATGCTTATTCTACCTCTTAGAAGGTTAAATGAAGCAAATAACTGATCCTCGTTTCGCCAAACTTTGCATTTATTGAGTTATTGGAGAAATAACATATCCACGTTCCGTTAAGCTGTCAAGGACGGATCCACCAAAGCCTTAATTGGCCTTTAAATGTCGATGCACGATTGCTTCTAGTTCTTCCAGTGGCCGGAGCCCGATTAGAGTACCGACGTCTTTACCATCCTTGAATACTTTCAAGGTTGGAATACTCCTAACTCCATACTGTCCAGCTTTTACCGGATTATCATCTACGTTGAGCTTAGCAATCGTCAACGAGTCACCCACTTTACTGCTTAACTTCTCCAGAATAGGTGCAATCATCTTGCAAGGACCACACCAAGGTGCCCAGAAATCCACTAATACTAAACCTTTTTGAATCGTTTCTTGGAACTTCGCATCTGTAATATTGACAATTGCCATTATAATCTCTCCTTTAATTTAGTTCGTGTATCTACCATAATTTTTATGACAGTTAAATGATTATAAAAATTATTGCTTCTGTAGCTGTGAAAGTCGCACACGTTCGAGAACATCATTGATCTTCGTCTGTTGCAAATAAATCAGCAGCTGTTGTTCCGCATCACAGAAAATTTGATCCATCACCTCCGCCATATTGCATGCTACCATACATTCTATATCTACCTTACCCGAACACCAGGATGGCTTCATAGATCCAATTGAAGTAGCACGGTAAATTTCAGCTAGTGATACTTCCTCAGGATTGCAGTTCAGAATATATCCACCGCCTATCCCTTCCTTTGTAACGATGTAACCTTGCTTCCGCATACAGCTCATAACCTTGCGCACACGTGAGGGATGGGTATTAACATTATGGGCAATTATATCACTTGTAGCCATACGATCGGGTCTGGAAGCTAGAAGAACTAAGCTGTGTACTGCAATCGTAAATTCACTGTTCACCCCATGCACCTCTTTTCCGTCTGCTTACTGTAAGTATAATAATCACAGTTAAAGCTGTCAACTGAACAAAAAAAACTCCCTTCGCACTTAGGAAAGGAGGCCGTCTTATTATTCACGAATATCTGCTATACAACTTTCTCGATCTTGAATACATTGTCTAATTTTCCATCAAGTCTTTTCTTTAGCGGAATTTTAATATCTCTTCCCAGCTCTCTGAAAAATAAGTCGATGTCGCATTTCACATTGGCCAAAATCAATTTTAGAGCACCGTCACCAATGATATTCTGATTCAACTCGACGGGTATTGATACATCAATTACGTACTTTTTCGATAAAGTATTGGTGTACCTATTGAATATTTCCATCAATTCATCATTGCTGAAATTTTCAATAGCTACCTTCCCTTTTGTAGTAAAAATTAAATTCATTTGCACTTTTAAACTCCTTTTTCATATCCATATAGTATAAAAGTAAATCTCTCTTACTCATCATACCCGTAATCGACAAATTAGTACATGCTGATGTACAATCATCCGTGTCGAATCTGCAAAATAAACCCGAAGGCACCATATTGGCACCGTTCGGGTTTATTAAGATTAAACCATGATCTTACATATATCATTAGTGAATTCTACCGGATCATTAATCGGTAATCCTTCAATGAGCAGTGCTTGATTGTACAATAAGCTCGTATATAGATTAAGCTTCTCTTTATCACTTTCATATGCCTGTTTTAATTTTTGAAACACCTCATGCTGCGGATTTATTTCTAGCACCTTATCTGCTTTTACATTCTGATTATCAGGCATTGATTTAAGTATCTTTTCCATCTCTATCGTTAATTCACCTTCAGAAGACAGGCATACCGGATGAGTTTTTAATCTCTTGGATACTTTCACATTCTTAACTTTGTCGGCCAATATATTCGTCATATATGCCAATAGCTCTTTGTTATCGCTGTCTTCTGAATCAGACTCGTCCGTATTGGCTGCCGCTTCTATGCCTAGATCTCCGCTCGATACGGATTTGAACTCTTTATCCTTGTATTTCATAATCATTTTTATTGCAAATTCATCGATCTCATCGGTAAAATACAGCATTTCGTAACCTTTATCCATAACAAGCTCAATCTGAGGAAGCTTCTCAATTCGCTCATTCGATTGTCCAGAAGCATAATAGATGTACTTTTGCTCCTCTGGCATTCTCGACACGTACTCATCTAGGGTGACCAGCTTCTTCTCGGTGGATGAATAGAACATCAATAAGTCCTGCAGCACTTCTTTGTGACTGCCATAATCGCTGTATACGCCATATTTCAACTGTCTACCGAAGGATTTATAGAATTGCTCATACTTATCTCTCTCATCCTTCAATAAGCTTTGCAGCTGGCTTTTAATTTTGCTTGTAATATTCTTAGCTATAATCTTCAATTGTCGATCATGCTGTAGCATCTCTCTCGAGATGTTAAGCGATAAGTCTTCCGAATCCACCATACCTTTGACAAAGCTAAAATAATCTGGGAGTAAGTCTGAGCACTTATCCATGATTAACACACTTTTGGAATATAGCTCTAATCCCTTCTCATACTCTTTCGTGTAGTAGTCAAAAGGAATATTCTCCGGAATAAACAGGACTGCATGATATACGACAGCACCATCAGCATTGATGTGGATATGTTTGAGCGGTTTATCAAAACCATAGTGCTTCTCCGCATAGAAATTTTCGTAATCTTCGGCAGTCAGCTCGTTTTTATTCTTTTTCCAAATCGGTACCATACTGTTGATAATCTGTTCTTCCATCTTTATAGGATATCTGATGAAATCGGAATACTTCTTGATTATCGCTTTTAAGCGGTACTCATCCACATACTCGTCGAATTCCTCGTCTTCTGTGTTCGCTTTAATCTTCAGGATGATCTCTGTACCTACCGATTCCTTCTCGAACGGTACAATGGTGTAACCCTCTACGCCCTCGGACTCCCACTTGAAAGCCTCATCGCTGCCTAGAGCCTTACTAATAACAGTGACTACATCGGCTACCATGAAGGCTGAATAGAATCCGACGCCGAATTGACCAATGATATCATGCCCGTCTTTCACTTCATTATCTTTCTTGAATGCAAGCGAACCGCTCTTGGCTATAATACCAAGGTTATTCTCAAGGTCCTCTTTGGTCATGCCTATTCCGGTATCAGTAATGGTTAATGTTCGATTTTCCTTGTCCGCAACTACTTGAACATAATAGCTGTCCTTGTCAAAAACCAACTGATCATCGGTTAATGCTCGGTAATATATTTTGTCGATGGCATCACTTGCATTGGAAATTAGCTCTCTTAAGAATATCTCTCTCTGGGTGTAAATGGAGTTAATCATCATTTCTAATAGTCTCTTGGATTCTGCTTTAAACTGTTTCTTGGCCACTTATATCTCTCCTCATATGTAACTAAAATAAATAACTTCACTGATTAGCACTCTGGATGATCGACTGCTAATTATTTTTTTATCATATTAAATCCTTACTGTCAAATACCCATAAGAAAAAAGACCACACATCATGTGGCCTGCACAGCTTATCTTTACATCTATTCATGAAAATTTGTTCCGTCGCTAGTCGCTTTAACATAACCAGCACGGATCACAAAATCACCGAAGTGCTCGCCTATTTCTCGTTCTTGTGCATATCGCACAAAAATTGGTTGTAATGTATCCAAGATCTCTTGTTCACCGATATTCTCGCGGTAAAGCTTGTTTATCCGCTCTCCAGCAAATCCAGCACCCAGATACATATTATATTTGCCTACAGCCTTACCAATAAACGCGATCTCTCCCAATGCTGGTCGAGCGCATCCATTAGGACATCCTGTCATACGAATGACGATCTCATCATCACGAAGACCAAGCTCTTCAAGGATCGGTTCAATCTTTCCAAGTAGAGTTGGAAAGTAACGTTCCGATTCAGCCATTGCCAGCCCACAGGTGGGCAAGGCTACACATGCCATCGAATTCCTACGCAACGCGGAATCCCGCAAACCATCATTGAGCTCATATTTCTTGACTAATTCCTCAATCTTACGCTTCTTCTGGCTGGTTACATTGCTGATGACGATGTTCTGGTTCGGAGTGAGCCGGAAATCCCCTGTATGAATTTTAGCGATTTCCCGTAGACCTGTCATTAGAAGGTAACCGTTCTCGTCTAGAACCCGACCACTCTGAACGAAGAGGGTCAGATGCCATTTGCCGTTACTCCCTTTCACCCAACCATAACGATCACCATTATGATCGAAATGATAAGGGCGTGCCTCATCAAGCTTCCATCCAAGTCTATCGGTCAGCTCACTAATGAACCACTCTATTCCACGATCATCAATCGTGTACTTGAACCGGGCATGCTTACGGACAGAACGATCGCCGAAATCCCGTTGAATTGTAACTGTCTTCTCTGCCAATTCGATGATCTTGTCCGGCGTACAGAACCCAATCACTTTCGCTAGCTGAGGATAAGTTTGAAGATCACCGTGAGTCATCCCCATACCGCCACCTACAGCAATGTTGAAACCCTGTAGCTTGCCATTCTCATAGATAGCAATGAGGCCTAGATCCTGAGTGAATACGTCTATATCATTGGTAGGCGGCACTGTGATACCAATTTTAAATTTGCGAGGCAAATATACAGGTCCATAGATAGGCTCCGTATTGTCATAGTCCTCTTGCGTGTCCACTACTTTCTCACCATCGAGCCAAATTTCGTGATAGGCACGTGTGCGAGGTTCGAGGTGATTACTGAGTTTCTGAGCCCACTCATAAACCTCCGAATGAACCTCTGACTGATAAGGATTGGGGTTACACATCACATTACGGTTCACATCGCCACAAGCGGCCAACGTGGTGAGAAGTGCATCGTTAATTTCCCGAATCGTTCTCTTCATATTCCACTTGAGAATCCCATGATACTGGAAAGACTGTCTAGTGGTCAGTTTAATCGTGCCTCGTGTATATTTCTTAGCGATATCGTCCAATACCAACCACTGCTCCGGTGTGACAACACCACCAGGTGCCCGTACACGCATCATGAACTGATAAGCTGGTTCCAGCTTCTGCCGTTGGCGTTCATTACGCAAATCTCTGTCATCCTGCATGTAGCTTCCGTGGTGTTTCATCAACCGATTATCGTCCTCGGGAATAGATCCGGTGATTACATCTTCGAGGGTCTGGGCAAGGCTCCCTCGCAGATAACGACTTGAACTCTTTATATGTTCAACCTCGCTGTGCGGGGCCTTTGACGGAGCAAATCGATCTTGTGTCATTCTGCAATCTCCTCGCTTTCGTTCTTGAGTCTATTCGTCTATTAACCTATGTGTCTAGTAAACATCGCGTTGATAACGGTGTTGCTGCTGCATATCAACCAGATAGGCTGCTGCCTCTTCCGAACTCATGCCGCCCTCTCGTTCGAGGATCGTTGCCAAGGCGGTGTGAACATCATGTGCCATGTGTTTCTCATCGCCACATACATATACGCTGGCACCTTCCATCAACCATTGGTAGAGCTCCTTGCTCTTCTCTAGCATGCGATGCTGGACGTATACCTTCTTATCTGTATCGCGGGAGAAGGCGACATCCAATCGTGTCAGTACACCTTCTTTGAGCCACCGCTGCCAGTCAATCTGGTATAGAAAGTCTGTGACGAAGTGCTGATCACCGTAGAATAACCACGTTTTCCCTTCGGCACCAATCTCCTCCCGTTCTTGTAAGAACGCTCGGAAAGGCGCTACACCTGTACCCGGTCCTATCATAATCAGAGGGGTATCCGGATTAGCGGGAAGCTTGAAATTCGGGTTCTGATGAATGTATACCGGCAATTTATCACCCGACTGTAGCCGTTCTGCGCACTGTACGGAAGCGACGCCATAGCGGTCACGTCCATGAGCAACATAACGTACAGTTCGAATGGTGAGATGCACCTCGTCTGGATTCGCCTTTGAACTGCTAGCAATCGAATAGAGGCGAACAGGCATCTTCCGTAGAATCGATACGAATTCGATAGCAGGCACTCCATTAAATGAATAATCCTGTACCAAATCTAGTAAATCCCGCTCCTTGATATAGGCTCTGAGCTCCTGTTCATGTCCCGCTTCTAGGAGATATCCTAAACCGTTAGTGGAGGATAGCTTAGCTGCTTGCTCCAATAATGGCTTTGTCAGCACAGTAATTTCATAATTATGGAGTAACGCCTCTCGCAATGGACGCACATCACCCTGCTTATTCACTTGAACTGGCTCATCTGTCTGCCAGCCCATCGTTTCTATAAGAGTGTCCACTAGAACAGGATTGTTCTCCGGATATACGCCCAAGCTGTCACCTGGTTCATATTGAAGATTGGATCCCTCAAGAGATAGCTCAAGGTGATGCGTTTCTCGACTCGAACCACGACCATTGAGATTTATATTCTCAAGCACCTCAGCTTCAAAGGGACTCGTCCTCGAATATGCTTGCTGCCCTGATGTTAGACCGCTGTTCTCGACAGCCATGTTGATTTCCGTTGCTTGAACAGGAGCACCTTGTGTCGCACTCAGCGCGCCCAAGACATTCTCCATCCACTCACCTGCAGGCTCGTCATAATCCAAGTCACAATCGGTGCGCGAGGAAAGCCTCTTACCACCCAACTCCTCTAGGCGCTGGTCGAAATCTTTACCTGTCTTACAGAAAAACTCATAAGAGCTGTCTCCCAATGAGAGTACGGAATACCGCAGATCCTCTATTCGAGGGGCTCTCTTACTAAAGAGGAATTCATAGAATGGCAATGCATTATCCGGTGGATCCCCTTCTCCATGGGTGCTTACGACAATCAGTAAATTCCGAACCTTCTTGATCGTATTCGTCTTGAAGTTGCTCATTGAAGAGAGTGTTACCAGGAGGCCTCGCTCTTCTAACTTACCAGATAGGACTTTAGCCAATCTCTGGCTGTTACCTGTCTGGGATCCGAATAGTACAGTCACCTCTTGCGAAGCGACAGGTTGAGTGATTGGTGAGGCTAGAGGAACAGCTAGCAGATTAGAGCCAATCTTCACTGTGGATCCCGTACTCTGGCGAGCGGTAAGGTACCCACTCAGCCATATCTGTTGAGTCTCCGATAGAGTGGGCAGGAGGCGATTAAGCAGTTCAACTTGCTCTTGATTAAAAGGACTGTTCATTACTTGAAGTTGCAACGATATTCACCTCTCTCTAGAAATATTATAATTATAAATCATAGTATCCGCATATGCATTATAAGATAAGTCAAAATTTCGACAAATAACTTTGGAATTCCTTCAATTATCCTCATCTATTTATGACGAATTCGTGAATCATGTGAATATGAGCTGCCTTTGTTTATTTTATTTTTCACTTCAAGAACAATCCAGGTTAGAATAGGAAGTCCAACAGATATGATCGCTGTCAGGGGATAATACTTTGTCATTAAAATTTCTGTAAATTGACGATGGTTTGAAATTCCTTTAAAAGCCATTACAAAAACCATCACCGCGATCGATGCATGAATCCACCATTTGTGATTAATACCTAACCATTGTCGAATTCCTAAATTGAGTATCATTTGGAAGGTAGACATCCGAACCACACAACCCACCACCATGACACCAATTCCATAGATGTCAAATCGTTCAAGAAAACCGAATTCCACTATTCTGACAACGCTTTGTGCCGGATATTCGAGGTTTTTAACTTGTTGTTCTCCAAAGATCATGAGCGTACTGGTTACTGTACCTAAAAACATGATCGTAACAAGAATGATAAGGACAGAATTGGTTAGGAGTAACGATTTGGATGCAGAGTAATCCTTTTTTAACTTCAGCATCAAGAGTATGACACATTCTCCAAAAAAAGCAGTGGTTACCAGGATACCACTCAGCAGAGGAACCCATCCATGCTCAAACAAAGGAAAGAGATTTGAATGATCTTTTACGGGTATAGTTGCAATTCCTATAGACCCCCCTGTAATGATAATAAGTAAAACCAGAGGTTGGCTCATTCGGGCAACACTCTCAATCCCTACGCGAATACCGTATAAAACGACCATGTAAAAAGCAATTGAAATAGCCCACCTAGGTGTTTCAGGCAAAAAAACGACTTGGATAAAATCAAATAATCCGTACAATGTGATCACTAACATGTATAAAAAATAGGCAACCAATCCCACGGTAAGCCCTTTTCCTATAATTCGTCCAAAGCCATGCTCCAACATTTCAACGAGCGTTTTGGATGGGTGCAGCGTATGGAGTCTAAACAAGACGAATCCAAATAACAAACCAAGGGGCATTGTAACTACAATGGCTATCCATGCGTCCCTGCCGCTGAGGGAGAAAATCGATGGCAAAAGCAGCATATGGCCGGTGATCGGCAAAATCATCGACAATAGGAAAACGGATTGACGATAAGAAATAAATTCCTTCACTATTCAATATACCCCCCTTTATTTCCCAGGATTTTTCCTGATTAATCCATTCTCAGGCATATGGGTTTTTACTTGAACGATTACATCCAGAGAAGGGTATAATGTTTCCCATTCTTGTTGATGCTCTTTCCAATACTTTTTATGTTCCCGATTAATCGTTCCAGCAAAATTAAAGACATTCGATTTCAATTCTTTTTGAATTTTTGAAACAGTGTGCTCGACTTCTTTTTTTATCGAGTCCGCATAGGCTTGTTCCATTTCTTTTATTGTCTTATCATCTAATTCTATCGGTTGAGTCATGCTTCCCATAAATCCGGTCTCTTTAATTTTAATGATTATTTGCGGTTTATTTTTGACTATTTTTGCGTGAATCGATGCTTTGGATTTTTTGACTTCTATCGACAAATAGACCGTTTCATCCTTATGCTTACCAAATTTCACAATTTGAAGTCCACCCTTCACTTCTCCTAAAACTCGCAGCATCCCTCTTGTTTCTCGAGGTGTTAATTCTCCTACCATTTTATCTTCTTTAAAGATAGCGGTTCCGAAGATTTCAAAATCTTCTTTAACTTTTCGAATGATGGGAAGATAAGGATCGTTATAAGGTTCCATCAGTTTTTCAACAAAATCATGCAGGTGCACCTTGGGTGCCTTGGCTAAACTTCTTTCTTCTTCCAAGACTGTTTTGATGCCTGCACTAGGTATGGGATTGATTTTACTTTTTAGTTCTAGTATGTCTTTGGCCTTACCTTTAGCTACAAGAACATTCATACGGAAGCGGGGTTCATGATCTCGAGTCAAAAAGT
>JBBDTA010000131.1:0-26821 GCA_040904605.1 Paenibacillaceae bacterium | reverse complement strand
CGTAAATCGCATGAACATCGGCTTCCAGCATTGCGCCGACTCTCTGTGGATCAGGGCGTTACGTACTCTTTCTCTTCAATGAATTTCAATCATATAAATTATCTTGTTTATACACTCTTCTGAGCAGGATGTCAATGTTATGGACATGGATTGTATCCTTAGTGCATTCTTGATTCACTAATTTGATGTATCTATTCTATTTAGTAAATTATGATACACTGAGTGAAATATGGGAATAAAATTTAGCCGCTTACGATGTAGTTTTATCGACTGCTCGCGCAGCCATCAAAACTTTAAAGGAGCTTCTATATGAATACATTCAAGGTGATGTCGGTTAATGTTGGGAAACCAAGGGAAGTAGCTTACCAGAACAAATTCATCTCTACGGCGATCTGGAAGACAGCGATCCAGGGTCCTGTTATGCTAACGAGTACGAATTTAGCAGGGGACGGTCAAGCCGACCTCATAAACCATGGTGGTAAAGATATGGCAGTCTTGATTTATAGCTATGATCATTACGATTATTGGGAAAAGCAGTTGAATCGAAAGCTTGAGTATGGGTCATTCGGGGAGAATGTAACGGTTGTTGGACTTACAGAGCATGATGTGTGCATTGGGGATACATTCGAGTGGGGCGAGGCTATCGTTCAGATCAGCCAACCCAGATATCCTTGCTATAAGCTCTCTATTCGACACGAAGCGCCGGAAATTCCTCAACTCGTTCTAGATACTGGATTCTCAGGGTATTATGTACGAGTGCTTCAATCAGGCCTAGTCTCGAAGGAAGCAGGATTGCGTAGACTCCAGCGACATCCGCTGGGAATTAGTATTGCCGCTGTAAGTGAGGCATTCATTAACAAAAGTGCCTCCACAGAATCGATTCGAGGAATATTAGCGGTAGATGAGCTATCTGAGAGCTGGAAAAGGAAGTTCGAGAGCCGGTTAACCTGACAATGAGAGCAAGATAATCCATCCTTTGTAATAGATATATCCATGGTTTAGAAGGTGTGATCGTGGTAGGCTGTATTACAGAAACGGTTAATTAGTAATAGTTCTTCGGACGAAGAAGCTGACCATGCTAATTTAGGAAGTGAATTTTCTGAAGTCTACCCATTTATTGGTTCAATTTATTAGAGCAAAATGGTACATCTATACCTCAGGCATACTATTCATTGCTGTAGCCAATATTGTGCAAGCCTACTATCCTAGAATCCTAGGTGAATTTACCGATCAATTGGAGCTGGGTGGATTAACCAAATCAATGATTGTGAATTACAGCCTACTCCTGATGGGAGTAGGTATAACTTTTGCGATCTTAGCGGGCATCGGCCAATTCCACATTATGTATGTGGGCAGGATATTCGAGTTTTTCACTCGCAAGAGATTATTCGATCACTTCACTACCCTAAGCGAGAGCTTCTACTCTAAGAACGGAGTGGGTAAGCTGCTCAGTTATGTAATGAATGATGTAACTGCGGTAAGAGAATCGATATCGATGGGTGTTAACCAATCTGCGAATGCGGCGATGCTGCTATTATCTGCAGTATTCTTTATGTTGCTTAGTTCAATTCCTCTGTATCTGATTATTGCTTGTGTGCTACCTATGCTAGCTATTCCATGGATTGTCGTTCGAATTGGACCTGTTATCCGTGAGCGATCAATGGCGGTTCAACAATCGCTTGCTCGAATGACAGAATCAGCGGAGGAGCAATTCGGCGGCATTCGTGTGACGAAGAAATTCGCTGTTGAGCCGATTATGAATGAGCGATTCGGTCGTACCGTCGACACACTGAGAGATAATCAGCTTCAGCTTGTTCGAATATCATCCCTTTTCCAAGCGCTTATCCCATTCTTGGGTGCTCTGTCACTCATGGTGACGATCGGGTTGGGCGGTTACTTGACGATTCAGGATCATATCTCCCTTGGTGAATTTGTTGCCCTTACCTTGTACATTCGCATGATGGTCAACCCGTTACAGCAGATCGGTAACGTGATTAATACAATGCAGAGATCACGAGCTTCTTTAGAACGGCTTAACGATCTGTTAAGCAAGAGGTCGGAAATCCAGGAGGTCGAGTCTGCCCGAGCATTGGATCTGCACAATACTAGCATTCGAATTAAGCAGTTAACCTTCACTTATCCAGACGCTACACAAGAGGCGTTGCATGACATTGATCTGGAGATCGAGCCAGGAACAATTGTAGGTATCATAGGAAGAACAGGCAGCGGCAAAACAACGCTAATGAAGCTCCTGCTGCGCATCTACGAACCACCTAATGGTACAGTTTGGGTAGGTGAAACGGATATTCGAGACATGACACTAGAAAGTCTTCGGGAGCAGATCGCTTATGTGCCACAGGAAGGCTTCTTATTCAGTACGTCGATCCGGGACAATATTGCTTTCTATCAACGCGATACATCGTTTGAATTTGTTGAGAAGGCGGCCAAACAAGCGCAAATTTACAACAACATCACAGCGTTCCCAGAGCAATTCGATACGAAGCTAGGAGAGCGGGGAGTTACATTATCCGGAGGGCAAAGACAGCGTACAAGTCTAGCTCGCGGTATCATTAAGAACGCTCCAATCATGATCTTAGATGATAGTGTAAGCGCAGTTGATTCTGTTACCGAGAATCATATCATAGCAGCACTACGGTCCGAGCGTAAGAACAAAACTACGATTATTATCGCTCATCGCATCAGTGCATTGAAGTACGCGGATCTGATCATCGTATTGGATAAGGGTCGAATTGTCCAACAAGGTGTGCATAAGGAGCTCCTCGCTCAGAAGGGGATCTATGCAATGCTTCATTCGATACAGGAGGAGGGAAATCCACATGTCGAAGGGTACTAAGGGTACTGATCATAGCATGGACAGTTCATTGGAGAAGGAGTCAGGCTTGAATGGACGCTTGAAGTACAGGTCAGCCTTTGGTGCGCTGTTACCGTATGTGAAGCCTCATTGGAAGACGTTCCTCCTCTTGTTCGGTTGTATCTTCCTTGCTGTGAGTGCAGAATTATTGCAGCCTTATTTATTCAAGATAGTGATTGACGATTATCTGATGATCGGTAATGTTGATTTGATTATAGTAGTTGTAATCTGTATCATTTACTTAGGTTTATCATTAACGAATTTAATCTTTTCTTATTTGCAGAATAATCTACTTCAGAAAGCGGGTCAGAGTATAGTAGGGCGTATTCGCAAGGACTTGTTCCTGCATATCTCCAGACAATCGATGTCTTACTTCGACCGTGTTCCTAGTGGTAGCTTGATTACCCATGTGTCAAGTGATACGGAGGCACTTAATCAATTTTTCAATCAGGTGCTCCTTAGCTTACTGCGAGATGGTATGACATTAATATTCATCATTGTACTGATGTTTCAATTAGATGTGACTTTAACGTTATATTGCTTAATTCTGTTGCCGATTATTGCGTTTATAGCAATTGCATTCCGCTCTTATATGCGCAAGACGTATCAGCTAGCACGTACGAGCTTGTCGCGTCTGATTTCCTTCGTAGCAGAGAATTTGGCTGGCATGAATCTGATTCAAGCGTTCCATCAAGAGAAGGAACAGCAATCTCAGTTTACGGATCGGAATAGAAGCTACCTGCGGGCTAACCTGCGGGAAATTCGCACGAATGTGCTATTCAACCGTTCCTTCGAAATTCTGGGTAACCTATCTGTTGCCTTCGTGGTATGGCTTGGCGGTAATGCGGTGTTGAATCGAAGTATGGATTTCGGAGTGCTGTTCGCATTCATTACTTATATCCGGATGTTCTTCCAACCGATCAATACGATCACGCAGCAATGGAATATGCTCCAATCCGCTACGGTATCCATTCAACGAATATGGAGCATCTTCTCTATTACACCAGAGGTCGTGGATATGAAGAAGTCTATAGATATTAGATTGGATCAGGTACAAGGTCAAATCGACTTTAACCATATTCAGTTTGCCTATCAGGATGGTTCTCCAGTCATTCATGATCTGGATTTACATATTCAACCCGGTGAGATGATTGGTATCGTCGGGACGACTGGTGCAGGTAAGAGCTCCTTGATTAGCTTACTCTGTCGATTCTATGATGTGAAGACGGGTAGTGTGACCATAGATGGTGTAGATATTCGTAACATTCGTCAAGCTACCTTACACCGGCTGATCGGACTCGTGCAGCAGGAGCCCTATCTATATTCGGGCACGATTGTGGATAATGTGCGCATGTTCGATAAATCAATATCTCGAGATGCGGTCATTCAAGCGTGTGAGTTTGTTGGAGCAAATCAATTAATAGAACGTTTGAAGGATGGCTATGACACACGCTTATCGGAGAGAGGGAGCGGGTTATCTGCAGGTGAACGCCAATTGATCTCATTCGCGAGGATTATTGTATTCCAGCCGAAGATCCTAATTCTGGATGAAGCAACCGCGAATTTAGACTCGCACACGGAGCAACTGATTCAAGCAGCGCTTCACATTGTATCCGAAGGAAGAACATCCTTGGTCATTGCACATCGATTATCGACGATTATGCAGGCGGATCGTATACTAGTTATGCGAGATGGTGCTATCGTAGAGGAAGGAAATCATGCAGAGCTATTGGGGCAACAAGGCTATTATGAACAGCTTTACCTACACTCACAAGGACAGACAATGAATGAGGCGGGTTGAAGACAGTCGTTCACTACTAAGGCCGAGTGCTAGAGAATAGCTTAATCTGGTTCGCATGTTTTCTGGCATAATCAGTTGGGGACATGCCGACGATTTTCTTGAATAATCGACTGAAGTAGAATTCATCCAGATAACCAACACTCTGACTGATCGCCTTGAGTCGATAATCCGATAGAGAGAGCAGCTCCTTCGCACGATCCATGCGAAGATGAACTAAGTAATCGATGGGGCTATGCCCGGAATACTTCTTGAATAGACGAGAATAATGGCTTGGACTAAGTCCTGCCATTGCTGCTAAGTCCAACAAATTCAAATCCTCCGGATAATGGTTAACCATATGTTCGATTGTATGCTCAATCGCTAATGTTGTGTTACCAGTAACATGGCGCGAGCGGAAATCGTGTGCAATCGCAAGGAGCAGCTCGTAGAATAGAATTTTACGACGCATGGCCACCATATGGCCCCTGCGTTGCCATAAGTAGTGGAGCTGTTCGAACAGATTAATGATAACTGGCGCATTCTGTATCATATACGCGCCGTGAAGCGGGAACCCCCCGTCCAGGGATGGTTGGAACGTCCATTGTCCTTCTTCTTCTTCAGCTCCAGCAACACCGAATCTAACAAAATAATATTCCAACGGATCGTTCGGTTCGGGAATTCGCTCGAATACAGTCCCAGGTACGATGACGAATAATTTGCCAGGCTCGGCAGTATGATGCATGCCATCTAGAATGAAGGTTCCTCTACCCTTCGAGACGAACCAGAAGGAATGAAATTGATGTTGTTTGGGGGGTTTATTCCATGCAGGATCACATCGGGTATGACCCGCAAGTTGAATCGTGAACACCATATTGTTTAATTGCTTAATCAGATCGCCAGATTTCAGCATCGTATCCCTCCATTCGATAAAAAGGATTCTCTTAATCTTATACAAAATGGTACACTATAATCTTACTATATATGTTTTATAAAGAGGAGCATCCCTAGTGAGCTATTTCTTACATATCTTAATCAATAATGTGATGCATAAAGGCAGTATGAAGAGTGCGATGCATAATAGCGTCCATCTTTATATCTTGTGCCGTTCCTACCTCCGTTCTTTGCTTGATGTTAGCTGTAGAATTTGATAATGAAGTGGAATTTTCCTCGCAAGCAGTTCTCTCTTCCACAGTGATGAGTGTATTCACGGTGACTGTCGTTATTTCTTTATTGAAATTTATTTAATTGGTTCTAAATGAGATTTAAATTTGACACCATCCCACCTAATCTTCTATAATTAAAGTAATCAAATAATTCTACCCCAAAGGGGAGTAGCTCCCGCAGCAAAGTCGTCAATACGGCCTCACAAGCCCGGCTTTGTTGGCAACAATACCATTGTTGTTAGCAAGACCTTTGCCGATCTTTTTTCGGTAATGGTCTTTTTTGTTGGAAATTTGACCTTTACCGATGATGATCGGAGGAGGTCTTTTCAATTTTGATATAAGATTAAAGGGAGTGAGAGAGATAGAAAACAAAAATCAAGCCCAAAATGAGTAAGCCCAACAAGAGGATCGTAGCAACAATGGATTTAGATATGGCTGGTTTCCTCGATGTAATGAACAACAATGAAAGGAGAAGTAAAACTAAAAAAAGGGCTGAAAACGTAAAAAGACAACAATGAATTTACTTCAGTTCCCTCATATTCATTTTTTAAAAATCATCTCCAAACATCATGGAAATATATAGGCTTATGAATTAGCCGTGTCTCGGTAGTTCTCGGTAGTAAAGCCATATTGCTTATTCGGTAGAGATAAACTTCATTAACTTATATGCTTTCTCATCAATAGAGTTGCTCGAAGGGGGATATTAAATTGGAGGAAGGCTTGTTGCTAGGTCTTTTAAAGATCATTTTTATTAATATTATATTAAGCGGTGATAACGCAGTTGTCATTGCATTAGCCTGCAGACGTCTTCCAGAGGATAAACGGAAAAAGGCAGTTTTTTTGGGGAGCTTTGGTGCGATTGGCTTGCGGGTAGGTCTTACTTTTGTGGCGGTCTGGTTATTAGAAATCCCTTACTTCCAGATTATTGGCGGTCTGTTATTGCTGTGGATTGCTATCAAATTAATCAAGGGTGAGGACGAGGATGGGCTGCATGATGGTGGAAGTAGCATGTCTCAGGCAATTAAAACAATAATTATTGCGGACCTGGTTATGAGTTTGGACAATGTTGTCGCAGTGGCGGGTGCAGCGCAGGGCAACCTTGTACTGATCGTGATTGGTTTGGTAATTAGCATTCCATTAATTATTTGGGGTAGTAAAGCTTTAATGACATTAATGAATCGATTTCCTATTATTATTACATTAGGAGCGGGATTACTGGGATACACGGCAGGAGAAATGGTAATGAATGATAAAAGTGTTTCTCATTTCTTTGAGACTCACTTTTCATTAGGAGATTTTATCATTCCGGCCATTCTAGCGATTGCTGTCATTGTAATTGGTAAGCTAAGCAACAAAGGAAAGACAGATGCTTCTCCTAAAGAAATTACTCTAGGTTCAGAACACTAAAGATGACAGACAAGATGATAAGCATGGTTTAAAGTAGTGAAACCCGACCTCCCGAGGTCGGGTTTTTGCGCAATATGATAAACTAAAAACTTTGTAATATATGCTATTCTAAAGGGCTACAAAGCAAACCTCACGAATGTGACTGTCATCTGATCATAGTAGATATGATTCCATTCATAAAGAGGGTAAAAGAATTACAGCCTAATATGGAAGTAAAAGAGCACTATGTAGCTTTTCTACGGGTGAACGGGTATACAGCGGGGCATCAAGCGATTGTCCCTTTTGTTTCGATGGTTTAGTTAAGATTTGTGAAACTAATTCAATCGAGTAGAGGATAAACCCTGAATTAGTTTGATTTTTTTGAACTAATTCAGGGATAAGTAAGAACTGGGGCAGAAACCGCCATTTAATTTCAAGGAATGAAACTAAATGGGGTTTAGGGGTAAGAATGGCTAAATTAGTTCGGCAAATCGAACTTAAATGCGACCCTATGGGGGATCGAGCCAATTATGAAGACTCTTGTTTAAACTAAACGTACCATCCTATCCTCATTCCCGACCAACACAACGAAGTGTGGGTTTGCACATAAAAGACCACGAGAATGATTTTGTCTGATGGTTTCTCTCATTCTGACGCATATGGATATATGGTTGACTTTCCAAGAAATTTGTCCTAACCTGAATGAGGAAACAATCGTATACATTCCGATAAAGGCAAAATTCCCGAAAGGGAATGAAGCAAATTCATGGGTCTATGACGAGAGTGAGGAGTCAACATTGAATAAGACAGTTTATATAGCCAGACCGATCCCATCAGAAGTAAGGCAGTATCTAGAAGAGCATTGCCATTGCTTAGATTGGCAAGGTGAGGGACGCATTACAAAGGATGATTTGTTCGAGATGCTATCAGCTGCAGATGGTTTACTCACATCGGGCACACCTATTAATGCAGAGCTGCTTGATCATGCCCCTAAGCTCAAGATCATAAGTAACATTTCTGTTGGTTATAATAATTACGATCTAGATGAGATGAGAAAAAGAGGGATTATCGGCACTCATACTCCTGGCGTATTGGATGATACCGTCGCGGATCTAATTGTGGGGCTGATGTTAGCCGCAGCAAGAAGAATATCTGAGCTTGACCAGCTCATGAGACAAGGCTTATGGAAGAAAGGTATGGATGAAGAGATGTTCGGCGTGGACGTCCATCATGCAACCTTAGGTATTATTGGTATGGGACGAATTGGGGAAGCGGTTGCGCAGAGAGCGAGATTTGGCTTTAATATGAATGTGCTATATAGTAACCGTAGCCGCAATGCTGAAGCAGAAAAGAAGCTCGGGGCTCGTTACTGCTCTATGGATGAGCTACTCATACAATCTGATTACATCGTAGTGATGACTCCATTGACGAAGGAAACTGAGAAGCTGATTGGTCATGAGCAATTCGCCATGATGAAGTCTACAGCCATCTTTATTAATGCTTCTAGAGGGCCGATTGTAGATGAGGCTGCTCTTATCGAAGCGCTTCAGTCAGGGTCGATACGAGCTGCTGGATTAGATGTTTTCGAAGTGGAGCCTATCCAATTAGATAATCCATTACTGAAGCTGCCTAATGTCGTTCTTATGCCTCATGTTGGTTCTGCTACGACGGCTACTCGATCCGATATGGCGATGCTCGCAGCGAAGAATTTGGTCGCGGGACTGTCGGGACAGGTGCCTCCGAATGTAGTGAAGGAACTATTGAGGCTTGATGAGCAATACTAAGGGATAACTATGCGCTTTGCATTGCTTTGTGCTCAGAATCGAATTTTGCAACCCATTACTTGCACAAAAAATGTGCGAGTAGCCAAGCGGTCAGCCCGCTTGACGGCAAACTTGCACAAAAAATGTGCGAGTAGCCAAGCGGATGGCCATTTGATGGCAAACTTGCACAAAAAAGGTGCGAGTTACTGAGCTTGCCGATCAAGTGACTTTCTCGACTGTCTGTTTTTTCCATTTAGAGTTAGAAACTTGAATATCAGTTTATCCTGTAAATTTTGTAGACATTACCAGGTTAAATATGCATTGACTTCATAAAACAGCGGTATTATAATAAACAACACAAAGTTAATTAATAATGAATAAACGCGTTGAACAGGAATAATAAGGTTATACCGGGTACAGAGAGCTGCGGGCGGTGCAACGCAGTCGAAGGTTTTACCTGAACTCACCTGCGAGTGGTGCAATGGAACCCCTGAAGAGGGCAGTATATTGTAACGGTTAACCCCCGTAATCAGGTGTAGCCTAGATGTGACTTTTGGAATCATCTTCGTTACTTGAGGTGGACTCAAGAGAACTGAGTCAACAAGAGTGGTACCGCGACAGCCCGTCGTCTCTTATAGAGATGATGGGCTTTTCTGTTTTTACACATACATGAACGCGATGAACAGGAGTAGTAAGGTTTGCCGGGTACAGAGAACTGCGGGATGGTGCGACGCAGTCAAAGGCAAATCTGAAGCTCGCCTGTGAGTGGTACGATAGAAGCCTGAAGAGGGTGTGTATATCGTAACGGATGACCCCCGATATCAGGTGTATGCTGGATATGAATGCGCACATATCCAGCATACGAAGAGGAGAGCTCTGTTGGATAGGAGCTAAGAAGAGTGGTACCGCGATGGCTACAAGGCCTGTCGTCTCTTAACGGAGATGATGGGTCTTTTTTGATTACCAAAAAACGTATAGGAGGCTGATTACGATGACAGACAGAAAAATTATGATATTCGATACAACACTGAGGGATGGGGAGCAGGCACCGGGGTGCACACTGACTCCCGAGCAGAAGATCATTATTACAGGTCAGCTGGTGAGATTAGGTGTGGACGTGATCGAACCTGGATTTCCCGTCTCAAGCCCGGGGGAATTTGCTGCTGTTCAGCAGATATCCCGAATGTATCCGCAGGTAGAGATTGTAGGCTTTGCTCGAGCAATGAAGGGAGATATCGATGCTGCGGTGAAAGCGACTCAGGATGCTGCAAGTCGGAGGTTACACCTGTTCATCTCCTCATCCGATATTCATCTGGATTTTCAACTGCGTAAAAACCGTGCAGAGGTCATTCATATTGCTCGTGAGATGGTTGCTTATGCGAAGCAATTTGTAGAACGTATTGAATTCTCCGCGATGGATGCATCACGTTCTGGAACTGATTTTCTAATCGAGCTGGTAGAGACAGTAATTGAGGAAGGGGCAACGATCATTAATCTGCCGGATACGGTCGGTTATGCGATGCCTGAGGATTACGGCAACCTGTTCCGCCAGATTCGTGCCGAAGCTCGGGGAGCTGACCGAGTAGAGTTTAGCGCACATTGTCACAATGATTTGGGGATGGCCGTAGCGAATAGTATCGCAGCGATACAAGCTGGAGCGAGTCAGGTCGAAGTTACTGTTAATGGTGTCGGTGAGCGTACAGGTAATTGTGCATTAGAGGAATTGGTCATGGTGCTAGAAACACACAAGCACAAGCTGGGTGTTCAGACGGGGATCCAATTGGGAGAAATTTATGAGACTTCCAGACTAATCAGCAGATCCATGCATTTTCCTATCGCCTTTAATAAGCCAGTTGTCGGTCGGAATGCTTTCCAGCATGAGTCGGGTATCCATCAGGATGGTCTGCTGAAAAATCGCAACACCTACGAGATCATGGAACCAGAGAAGTTGGGAATTTCTCGCAGTATGATTGTGCTTGGCAAACATTCGGGTCGCCATGCGATCAAGCATCGTGCGGAACATTATGGAATTGTTCTGAATGAACAAGAGGTAGAATCCGTTTATAATAACTTCAAACAAGTTGCTGATGAACATAAGATTGTCACGGACTATCAGCTGCTTGAGATTATCGGCTCCTCGCGTAATACAGTGGTGGAAACCTATTCGCTGATTGATCTGCAAGTAACTGCGGGAACTAGAGATGAGTACGCATCTACGGCAACGATATTCGATAATCGTCAAGGTGTGGAATTGTTCTGCTCTAGTGTGGGCGAGGGTCCGCTCGGTGCCGCGATCTCAAGCATCAAGCAAGCTGTTGCCGCCGATGTGGAGTTTGAGGATTTGGAGTTGCACTCCCTGTCCTCCGGGGAGTCAGCACACGGTGAAGCGGTTGTCACGATTAACCGGAATGGTAACAGTTATCGAGGCTCCGCGATGCATAAGGACATCGTGCTCGCAGCGGCTCAGGCGTTCTTGGCTGCGTGTAATCAAGCTGTTCGGGAATAAGATGAGTGGGTTCACACAAGAAAAGCCGCCAGAGAAGATGGCGGCTTTCGTGCGATCAGAGATTAAATCCTCTTCTTTAACATGAAAATATCTCGGTCATGCTCATGAAACTTGGATTTCAGGTAGTCCATATCTTCATCTAGTTTATCAAAACGATTATAGACTTCTTCAAACTTTGAGGTCATTTCGGTACGAACATCTTCAATCTTCGCAGTAAGCTCGGTACGAACATCTTCAATCTTCGCAGTAAGCTCGGTACGAACATCTTCGATCTTCGCAGTAAGCTCGGTACGAACATCTTCAATCTTCGCAGTAAGCTCGGTACGAACATCTTCAATCTTCGCAGTAAGCTCGGTACGAACATCTTCGATCTTCACTATCAGCTCAGTGCGAACATCTTCGATCTTCACTATCAGCTCAGTGCGAAACTCTTTGATCTGTGTCTTTAACTCTTCGTTGCTCTCCGTTATTGCTTGATGAATCATTCGGAACATCTCTGCATTATCCATGAATAGCAAGCCTCCCTAAAATTGTGTAGTCCGTGTGGACCTTAAATTCCCGTGCAGAGTCCGACATAGGGGCTTGGTCAAGGACGTTTCAGGGATATAATAATTATATGCTGTCGATGGGATATGATCAAGCGAAATTCACTTGTAGAGCTTTCTTAACAAGATAATAATTGTGAAAAAGCTTACTTGCAACATTGGTCGAGGTTATGGACTCATCCGGTTTACTCTACGATATTCCATAGGAGCCAGTCCACTAATCTGCTTGAATACACGACCGAAGTGAGCGACGCTCTCGAATCCAACCTCCTCGGCGATTCGGATCACTTTACGCTTCGTTTCTCTTAACCTTCGCTGGGCCTCCTTCACCCTAACACTGTTGATATATTCGATATAGGAAAATCCAGTTACCTGCTTGAACATTCTACTCGTATAATAAGCACTCATATGAAAGGCTGCAGCAACCTCGGTAAGAGGTAAACGTTCTGCATAATGTTGGTTTATATAGTCGGCCATCTCAGAAATTTTCTGGTGGGTAGGAGAGACGAACTCGAAGACATCCTGTGCTCTGGCGTAAATTCGATGGACAGTGATCAGTAATTGCTGCAGGAGTGCATGCACATATATATCGTGATGCTCGCGTTGCTCCTGCTGCTCTCGATCTAGCTCAAATAGAAGACTCTCGATGTAAGTCTGCTGTTGAACATTTAAGCGAAGGAGGTGCAAGTCACCAACAAAGACAGTGGTAAGACTCTGCTCAAGAGAAGGGCTTTGTAGATAATCGCTGTTGAAGCTCACGAGAACACGTTCATGATCAGCCAAGCCGGTATCCGCCGTTTTGTGCAGAGTTTGTTTGCCGATGAGTACTAAATCACCCTTCTGAACATGGTAGGTCTTATTCTGAATGAAGTAATAACGTTCACCGGACAGTAGATAATACATCTCATAATGATCATGAAAATGATTCAAGGCCATCGTATAATGACCTCTGCGCACCATACGTTCAATTTCAATCCAACCGGGCATCATAGAGCCTCCGTTCATACTCAATATAGAGCATATCCCCCATTATGTCACGACAAAATATGCAAGGTAAATTCCGATATTCGCAAAATATAGATAGAAGCATCAGCAATATTGCGGTACTATTCATAGTAGACACGGGGAAGGGGAGTGTAGGGCAAGATGAAAAAAAGATACGCACTCATAGGGACAGGCGGTCGAGCAGAGATGTTCTACGCCGCATTAGCAACAGACTTTCGAGAAACATCAGAGCTTGTCGCATTCTGCGATCTGAATCAAACTCGGATGGATTATGCCAACAAACAGCTAGCAACGAAGTATGATCACGGAGCCATTCCGACTTATAAAGCGGATGAGTTTGAACGAATGATCGAGCAAGAGAAGCCGGATACGATTATCGTAACTACGATAGACCGCACTCATCATACCTATATCATTCGCGCCATGCATGCAGGGTGTGATGTGATTAGTGAAAAACCGATGACCGTGGATGAAGAGAAATGCCAAGAGATTATTAATACAGTGAAGTCGACTGGTAAGCAGCTTAGAGTGACCTTTAATTATCGGTACGCACCACACAATACGAAAATTCGTCAGCTGATTATGGACGGGGCGATCGGAGATATTTTCTCTGTTCACTTCGAATGGCTTTTGAACACCGAGCATGGAGCCGATTACTTCCGTAGATGGCACCGAGATAAGCGTAACAGTGGTGGACTGCTTGTGCATAAGTCTACGCATCATTTTGACCTAGTAAACTTCTGGTTGGGGTCAGAGCCTGATATTGTATTCGCGTTAGGGGGATTAAATTTCTATGGTCGTGAGAATGCGGAGAAGCGTGGAGAGACGAAGTTCTACCAACGAGCACATGGGAGTGCTCTGGCCAAGAATGATCCTTTCGCGCTTCATATGGAGGATAGCCCATCATTGAAGGGCTTGTATCTAGATGCGGAGAAGGAGGATGGCTATCAGCGCGATCAAAGCGTGTTCGGTGATGGGATTAATATCGAAGATACGATGGGTGTTCTGGTCAAATATAGGAGTAAAGCCATTATGACCTACTCCTTGAATGCCTATATGCCTTGGGAAGGATACCGTGTCGTATTCAATGGCAGTAGGGGGCGCATCGAGGTCAATGTTGTGGAGAAGTCTTATGTGAATGCTGGTGGAGAGAAGTCGCAGGAGGGTGCAATTGAGGGTAAGCAGCTTACGATATTCCCGATGTTCGGTGAACCGTATTCGGTCGGAATCGAAGAGGGGATTGGTGGTCATGGAGGAGGGGATCGCGTTATGCTGAATGATATATTCGGTAACCCTGCGGAGGATCGATTCAAGCGTGCTGCCTCACATATCGATGGGGCCAAATCGATTCTGACCGGCATTGCCGGGAATATATCATTAAGAACAGGTCTGCCAGTATGTGTGAAGGACCTTGTACAGTTTGAATAGCAATCATTAGCTAACTTGCCCAAAAAATGTGCAAGTTGCCTCGAATTCTTCTCAGGAACTTGTTTAAGCTCCCTTCACACTATATGTGAAGAATAGGTGGAAATTTTGGTGGTGCTCATGTTATGCTTATGGAGTAGTTTGCTCGATCACTTGCGCATTCATCAAAAACGTTTAGGAGGGTTAAATCTTTGAGCAAATTTAATAATTTAATACAAGCTATGAATGCTGGAGATATCTCTGGTATTTATCAAGAAGGGGTCCATGTGTACCCTTTATCTTTTGCCACTTATGCACACGTTAAACTACTGATGGTTAAAGAGAATCGGAGTAAATTTCTGTTGGCTGTAGGAGAGGGTCCACTGTTCGATGAGCTTCAAGGAGAGACTGCTGATGGCTACAAAATTTGTGGATTAACGCATGAGAATCGGTTGGTGTTGAATCAATATTTTCCATATACAGCTCCTGTCGCTTTCGGTAAGCAAGTAGCTACAATTGGTCTGGGCGATCGTCTGGGTCTAGCATCACCTGGGCACATCCAAACCATCATCAATCGCGATATCAAGCCGATTCTTGCACAACAAAGTATTCGAGAACTGACGCTCACTGGGCGTGATTACAAACAAGTGGTAGATGCGGCGTGTTATGCAGTCTTCCAGGAAGGGTATACCGGCGGATTCGGTGCAGATGGCGATCATCTGAAGAAGGAAGAGGATATTCAGATGTCACTGGAGCTCGGGTTTACGATGCTGACATTGGATTGCTCGGAGAATATCGATAACACGATTGAAGGATTGACCTCGGCAGAGGTGGACACTCAATATGGCTTACTGCCAGAGGATACGAGGAAGCACTTCGAAGCTTTATATTTGGATCAGCAATTTGATGTAGGTGGGCATAAGGTTCATTTTGACAAGATGGGGTTAAAGAAAACGGTATTGATCTACCACGAAGCGATTAATTTCATGGTGCATATCTATCAGACTTATATCCAGAACGCGAGGCGCACGATTGATTTCGAAATTTCGATTGATGAGACCTTAACGTCGACGGAACCTGCTGCTCATTATCTGATTGCAGCAGAATTGTATGCAAGAGGTGTCGATATCTTCAGTATGGCTCCGCGGTTCTGTGGGGAGTTCCAGAAGGGCATCGACTATATAGGTGATATCGCACAATTCGAGGTTGAACTGGCTATTCATGCGGCAATCGCTGACCACTTCGGCTACAAGCTGAGCATTCATTCGGGGAGCGACAAGTTCAGTGTTTTCCCGATTATTGCGAAGTATACGAAGGGGCGCTTTCACGCTAAGACGGCAGGGACGAATTGGTTGGAAGCTGTGCGTACTGTAGCTAAGGTACATCCAGCTTTATATCGCGATATGCACACTTATGCATCTTTACATGTTCAAGAAGCACTAGCTTATTATCATGTGTCCGCTGATTTCAAGAAGATTAAACCGCTTGATCAGGTCAGTGATTCCGATTTGCCGTCTTACATGGATGAGGATAATGCCCGCCAGCTGATTCATATCACTTATGGGCTATTGCTTCAGGCGAAGGATGCTTCGGGGGAATGGCTGTTCAAGGATCAATTTTTCAACGCTTTGATCGATCAGGAAGAGCAGTATGAGCAAGCTTTGATCCACCATATCGGTAGACATTTGGAGCTTCTAGGCAAGTAGTTTATACAGTAGGAAGGGATGCGGATTGGGCATGTCAATTATGAATAAAGAGCAGCTGAGTGTGGCGGTCAAAGAAATTGTAGCCAAGCAAAAGGTAACGGATATGCACACACATCTGTATTCCCCGAATTTCGGGGACATATTGTTATGGGGTGTAGATGAGCTGCTGACTTATCATTATCTAGTCGCAGAGGTCATGCGGTGGACGGACATAACGATAGAGGATTTCTGGAAGCTGAGCAAGACGGAACAGGCAGATCTAATATGGCGCAAATTATTCATCGAGCATTCACCCGTGAGTGAAGCATGCCGTGGTGTGTTGTCCTCAATTGAGGGCTATGGATTGGATTTGAAATCGCGTGATCTTGCAGCATATCGGGCTATCTATGCAATGTCAGATAACTTCAAGCAGGTTGACCGTGTTCTGGAGCTGGCGAATGTGGATCATGTTGTCATGACGAATGATCCCTTCGATGATCATGAGCGTCCCTTGTGGCTCGAAGGTCGTAAGATTGACCCGCGATTTCACGCGGCATTGCGGATTGACCCACTTCTGAATAGCTATCAGAAGACGAAGCATCGGCTGCGCGAATGGGGATATCAGGTGGATGAGGAATGGACCGAGCAATCGATCCGAGAGGTCACTCGATTTCTGCAGGATTGGATCGATCGGATGAACCCGCTGTATATGGCCGTATCCTTGCCGCCGACCTTTGCTTTCCCTGAGGATTCGGATCGTGGTAATGTCATTCGTGATTGCATCCTGCCATTGTCCGAGAAAACGGGTATACCTTTTGCCATGATGATCGGTGTTAAGAAGCGGGTACATCCTGAGCTTGGTGATGCTGGTGATTTCTTGGCCAAGGCGAGCTTGGAACCGCTGGAATATATACTCGCTAACTACCCGAACAATAAGATCATCACGACTTTCCTGTCTCGTGAGAATCAGCATGAGCTGGCTGTCTTGGCACGTAAATTCCGTAACCTGATGGTATTCGGCTGTTGGTGGTTCCTCAACAATCCGATTATCATTAATGAGATGACTCGGATGCGTATGGAGCTGCTTGGACTAAGTATGGTACCCCAGCATTCCGATGCCAGGGTGCTCGATCAGCTTATCTATAAGTGGAAGCATTCGAAGGAGATTATCACGGATGTGCTTATTGATAAATACAATGATGTCCTGCGAACTGGATGGTCGCTTGAACGCAGTGAAATCGAACGTGATGTCGCTGATCTATTCCGCAATAACTTCTGGCGCTTCGTGAATCGACCGGATATGGTAGTAGGGTGATCACGTATGAATATGCAAACTTAAGAAACATGTCTAGAGTGGGCTCATCCCACTCTATTTTTTTTACCCCGGCCATAGAATAGAAATCCAGGAAATGGTTACTTTCCTATTGTTTCTGGGTTGGATTGCTCGGCTTGAGGTTGTATCTCTGTTTCTGGCTGGGTTTGCATCTGGCTTTTCTGTTGAACTTGTATCGGTTTCGTTTGCGCCTTCATCTGCATTTTCATTTGTTCCATTATTTTCTGTGTTTCCTTAGCGAGTGCCATCTTGATCATCTGTTCCATCTCCTGTTTGATTTTCGGGTCTTTCAAGAGTAACAGCATGGCATCAGCCATTTGTGAGCGGAGCTCAGGTGTTGCAGCGATGTCGTGAAACGAGTGGATGTTCTGCCGTAGAACTTTCAGCTTTAGCTCCGGATCCTGCATGGTCATGGACTGCTCGCGGACATTTTGCTGCAGCAACTCTTTTTGCAATGTGGGGTCTTTGACGGCTTTGATCCTGGATGATTGTTGAATCTCTACTGAACTGCGGAATACGTTCGGGTTCTGCAGCATCATACTTTGTTCATGAAGCACATTCTGAAGAATTTCCTGCTGGGCAATCTGGTTATTTTGCATGACCCGTATGCGTCCCTCCGAGAAAGCCTTTTGTACCGTTTCATTATCCGCCATATTGACCGTTGCGTTCTGCAGTCCTTGCGCTTTCATACCACCATCCTGATTGTTGTTGCAGCCTGCGGCGGCCAAGAGACATAAGGGCAGTAAATAAAAAAACACTTTTCTCAACACAGTAAACCTCCCTGAGCATATTGTTGGAACAGTCTTACATTGGAAGTTTGCCCTTATGTGGGAGGATTATGAATTAAAATATATTCAGAAAATGAAAGATGCGCACCAGTCCTGCGCCACTTACAAATATATAGTGAATGTGTTACAATCAATATATGAAGGTCATACTCGCAAGTATTGTCGGATCATGTAACCTTTTCGTTCAATCATCCCTTTGAGCCACCAGAGTCTAGGCTGAAATAAAGCATATTCGTTTGTCACAATGTATTTCTCAGAAGGAGGTACCATCTATGGATTATTCACATATGTGTCCCAAATACGAGGTATCCATTGAATTTCTGGGTAAACGGTGGACAGGGTTAATTATTCGAGTGCTGCTGGGCGGACCAAGAAGATTTAAGGATATTAAGGAACAAATTCCGGAGATGAGCGACAAGATGCTCACAGATCGACTGAAGGAAATGGAAACTCAGGGTGTGGTTAGTCGTAACGTGTATCCAGAAACACCTGTGCGTATTGAATATGAGCTCACAGCCAAAGGGAAAGCTCTGGAAGCTGTTATTGAATCGATACAGGGCTGGGCCGAACAATGGGTATAAATTATTAGATAAGATGGTACGAACGCAAGACTCCGGAGTAGCTTAATGAAGTTTTGGCGACGATTCAATAGAATGGCTAAATAAACAAATACCCGTGATCTGCATCCAATTAGGATAAACAGATTACGGGTATTAGTATTTGCCTACGCGTTTTTAAATTTGTTGAAGGGAATCGGGCTATAGGGTGGAATGTACTTAGGTGAGGGAGGTGCACAGATGAAATTGTATGCTTACAAAGTGAAAGTTTACTTTTCTAATCTCAGAATCAAATATAAAATGTTCGTGTTGATCTCTATCGTCATGCTAGTCGTGAGTATCATAAGTCTGTTCGTTCAACAATTCGCCTTTGAGGTGTATGATGAAGAAATTTATCAGCAATCTGCTAAATCATTGCACCTCTCATCTTCGGGTATTGAGAATGAACTGAAGAAGATGGAGCGGTTATCGTATCGTGTTGTTACAGACCCAGAAATCCAGAGTTATCTCATATCACTGAATCGTGGAGATGCCCAATATGATCGATTCGTGGCTATAGATAAATTGAATGAACGTCTTCTTGATTTAGGTGGACTTGATAAATATATTCTTTCTCTACAGATATTCGATGGACAGGGAGAAGAATATGCTGCAGGAGCTAAGATTATTAGAACACCTAACGATAGAAAGCAGAAAATCAAGCTTGAGGCAGCAGGGAAAACCGGGGGGATTAGTTGGATCTCACCTGATGCTGAAGATCATTCGTTAGTCATTGGTCGTGAAATTCGATCTGTACCGAATCTAGACTTGACCCATCTGGGTACACTCGCTATTCGAATTGATATCGAGAAGCTGTTTGTCGATTTTGTCAGAGGGTTAGATCAGCAGGACGCGCATTTTCTAATCATCAATGAGGATACTTTAGTCTACCCGAGGGAGCTGCCGAGTTGGCTCGCAGAATTAGAAATTGATTATACGGGGGAGATGGGCTATTCAATCCCTAGTATTGGGAGCAAGCGTTATTTCATTACCCATGTGCCTTCTAGCTATACGAGCTGGACTTACATGATCGTCATCCCCTATGATGACATCTTCCATGCTATTATTACCGTGAAGAATACAGTGCTAATTATATATGGGCTGTTATTCGTCATCATAGTTGCTCTCGTACTCAGATTTGCCAGAGGAATTACTACACCAATAGAAAGCTTGAATGCGAAGATGAAGAAGGTTCAATTCGGGAACTTCGAGCTTGAGGGCGAATTGGATAAAGACTACTTTCCTATGGACGAAGCAGGGCAGATGCATCGCAATTTCAGGATTATGATCCAGAGAATCAATGAACTGATCACAGAAAATTATAAGAAACAGCTGACTATCAAAGAAACTGAATTTAAGGCGCTGCAAGCGCAGATCAACCCACATTTTCTATATAATACACTCGAATCTATTAATTGGATGTCCAAGATGAACGGTCAGCCTCAGGTCTCATTGATGGTTGAATCCTTGGGTTATTTGCTTCGCAATTCCATGAATCTGAACGAACCGCTTATTTCACTCAAGCGTGAGATGGAGATTGTGGACAATTATATCATCATTCAGAAAATTCGTTTCGAGGACAGACTAGAATTCACCAGTGAAATTCCACTAGAAATGCTCGATACTCTCATTCCGAAGTTATCTCTTCAGCCGATTGTTGAGAATGCGATTAACTATGCGCTAGAGCAAATGCTTGGGGTGTGTAAAATTACGATTCGTGCAGAGAAGATATCTAAAGGTCTTGCCCTTACCGTGGAGGATAATGGACCAGGGATGGACCGGAAGTTATTAGATGATTTGAAGAGTGGAAAGATTCAGCCAAGAGGGTCGGGAATTGGGCTCAGGAATATAGATGAACGGATCAAGCTCCTATTCGGTGAAGCGTACGGAATTCTCATCGAGAGCGAACGTCATGTTAGTACACGTGTGACATTGGAGATACCGCAGAAGCTGATGTTAGAGAAAGGAGAAAGTCATGTATAAAGTGCTTCTTGTAGATGATGAAAGAATTATTCTAGAGGGAATCTCGAAAATTATTGATTGGGGCGCTTACGGAACGGTGCTAGCTGGTACGGCACGTAATGGCCTGGAGGCTTATGAATTTATCGCAGCGCATCAACCGGACATCGTCATTACTGACATTCGTATGCCCGGCATGGATGGATTGCAGCTTGTCGAGAAGGTTCGAGAGAATGACAGGCATGTGCAATTTATTATGTTGTCCGGCTTCAGTGAATTTGATTATGCTAGAAAAGCGATGCGATATGGGGTCAAGCATTATTTGCTCAAGCCCTGTAATGAACAACTGATCACCCAAGCTTTGGCTGAGGTTGTGGATGAATGGAATCATACACAGAGCAAAGAACAATTCATGGAGAAGATCGAATCTGAGCTTAAGAAAGTGCTGCCCCATGCGAAAGAGCAGTTCTTAAAGGAATTCGTGACGAACAAAACCTACGGTAAACGTGATTGGGATGATTACTGCAGCTTATTCGGCATTCAACTCGATGACCAGAAGGTGCGGATGCTGCTTTTTCAGCTAGAGGGTGTATTTGAATTTGAGCATATGTTCGCCTTGAAGAATATCGCAGAGGACATTCTGGGTGATCAGACGCTACTACTGAGTACAACAATTAGTAAGCAAGTATTACTTCTTATCGAGAACTCCAATGAGGAGGAGTTATTATTCGGACTCATCGATTCGATTAAAACTACCTTTTTTGATTTTTACAAGATTGACGTGACTATCGCTCTTAGTGAAGCAGGGGATATCTCACAAGCAAGGAGTTTATTCAAGGAGACCCTAGCTTGTTTGAATTACCGTTTCTATTTGGGAGAAGGCAGTCTAATTACGAAAAGGGACATGGGTACGATCGAAGAGGATCATCAGCTGGATTTTACTTACGATGAAGATAAGCTTTGTCTGCTGATCAAGACGGGTCGTATGGATGATGTGCTCAAGGAAATCGAAGAATTCTTCGAAGCCTTAGTTCACTTGAGAATGGATACAACGGTCACCAAATCGTATGTAATCCCCATGTATATGGCGATTATTCGTCAAGGAAATCCGCGAAGCATGCATATATACTTGAAGGAATTTGTTCGACTGGACAAGCTGGATACGATTCAGGGTTTACGTGATTTTGTAGAACATGCGGCCAGAGAAATCACCTCCGATCATTATGAATTGACTAAGAATAAACAGTCTTCCGTCATTAATAAGGTAGAGCGTATTATCCATTCTAACCTACACAACGCTCAGCTTTCCTTATATGGAGTAGCTAATGAAATGCTATATATGAATGCGGATTACTTAGGAAAGCTATTCAAGAAAGAAACGGGTGAAAGGTTTTCCAATTATGTCATGAAAGCTAGAATGGAGAAAGCCATTGAGCTCATTGGAGAGATGGAAGATGTGAGGGTATTCGAGCTTGCAGAGCTGCTTGGTTTTGGAGACAATCCTCAATATTTCAGCCAGGTTTTTAAAAAGCATACCGGATTTACGCCAACGGAATTCAAGAGGGCTCCTTAATAGGAGCCCCTGTTTTTTGAACAAACATGACGGTTTTTTGGATTCAGGTCTTGCAGCGAATCCAATACAATGTTAATGAAAGCACTCTCATCAAATCTCACAAAAATTTTTTAGGGGGCAACGGAATGAAGAAGGCAATGCTCGTTTTACTTGCACTTGTTATGGTTTTATCCATAGCAGCTTGTGCGAGCAACAATGGTAATAAAGCCAACACAGATGCAGTCACTCCTGATGGATCAACAAACGCAGCAACAACGAATGATAAACAAGAAGATGTAAAAGATGAGAAGGAACCCGTTACTTTACGTGTAGCATGGTGGGGAGGACAGCCTAGGCATGACTACACATTGGAAGTTATCAAGATGTATGAATTGAAGAATCCACATGTGAAGATCGAACCAGAATATGCATCCTGGGATGACTATTGGAAGAAGTTGGCGCCTCAAGCAGCTGCCAATGAACTGCCAGATATTATGCAGATGGACTTGTCCTACTTGGCACAATACGGTGGTAAGGGCCAGCTAGAGGATCTTAATAGCTACTTAGGTAACGGCATTAATGTATCCAGTATTAGTGACGGTGCTGTATCTGGTGGTATGCTAAACGGTGAGCTATTCGGTTTTAATCTGGGTGTGAATGCGCTACAAGTTCATTATGATCCTGAGCTGCTCAAGAAGATTGGTGTGGACTCCATCGATCCGAACTGGACATGGGATGACTACAAAGAGCTTGGCAAGAAAGCAGCGGATGCCGGTTTATATCTCGAGACAGGTTTAAGACCTGAAGTATTCTTCGGATATTACTTAAGACAGAAGGGTCAACATCTCTATGCTGCCGATGGTACGCAACTTGGATACACAGACGATCAATTATTCATCGATTTCTTTAATATGACAACGGATATGGTGAAGATTGGAGCTTCACCAACACCGGACGTATCCGCACAGGTTAAGGGTGCTGAGGATGATCCAATGGTGAAAGGCAATGCCGTCTCTATATTCCAATGGTCTAACCAATATGTAGGCGTTCACCAGGTTGCCAACCGTCCGATCGAGATGCACCCATTGCCGGGTCCGAATGGCAAAGAAGGCTTGTACCTAAAACCGAGTATGTTCTTCTCTGTATCGAAAAACTCGAAGCAGAAGGAAGAAGCTGCGAAATTCATCGACTTCTTCGTTAATGATATTGAAGCGAACAAGCTGATCAAAGGCGATAGAGGGGTTCCGGTATCTTCCGTTGTACAAGAAGGATTAAAGCCGCTACTCTCTGAGGAGAATCAGAAGGTATTTGATTACATTGCCTGGGCGGAGAAGAACAGTTCAGTTGGAGATCCACCAGATCCGATTGGTACTGCAGAGATCATCAATTTATTCACAACCTACAACGAACAGATGAAGTACGATAAGATTTCAGTGGCTGATGCAGCCAAGCAATTCAGAGAAGAAGCGAATGCGATCCTAGCTAAGAACAAAAAGTAAATGCCCATAGAAGTTCACTCTACAATAGCTGATCTTGAGATCAGCTATTGTAGTTTCAAGCTAGAACTAGCCACTTGGTATAGGAGTTGGATGACATGAGAATGCGCGCGCTGCAAGACAATTTAGTAGGTTACTTTTTTATTGGGCCCTTCGTATTTGGTTTTCTACTGTTCACATTTATCCCAATTGTATCTTCGTTATACTTGTCTTTTACGGAATATGATTTGTTCGCTCCGGCTCAGTGGATCGGGCTAGATAACTACAAGTACTTATTCTTCACGGATAGCAAGTATTGGCAATCGGTTAAGGTGACGTTCATCTATGTAGTTGGAGGAGTTCCGCTGAGGCTGGCCTTTGCTCTAATGATTGCGATGCTGCTGAATACAACGGCTAGAGCGATTGGCCTTTATAGGACCGTCTTTTATCTTCCATCGATTATTGGAGGCAGCGTGGCGGTAGCGATTATGTGGAGGTATCTGTTTGGTGATGAAGGAGTCGTTAATGCTGCAATTGGTTTAGTAGGCTTCGATGCCATTCGATGGTTCGGTAATCCTCTAGCTGCACTGTGGATGCTCATCTTCCTGTCTGTGTGGCAGTTCGGATCGTCTATGCTGATCTTCCTTGCAGGATTGAAGAATATCCCAGTAAGCTATTATGAAGCTGCCAGTGTAGATGGAGCGAATGCACTTCAGAAATTTTTTAAGATCACGTTGCCTATGCTAAGCCCGGTTATTCTCTTTAATGCGATCATGCAGACCATTGCGGCATTCATGACCTTTATACCGGCTTTTATTATATCTAGTGGTCAAGGGGGGCCATTGGACGGTACACTGCTCTATTCGCTGTATCTGTTCCGAAAGGGCTTTGAATTTTTCCATATGGGCGAAGCGTCAGCCATGGCGTGGATTATGCTAGTTATTGTTGCAATTCTGACAGCGATACTGTTCATGTCATCTAAGTTCTGGGTGCATTATGAATCTAAGGGGGGCAATTGATTCATGACGGCTAAACAATGGAAATGGTCGATGTACCATGTATTCGTCTCCATCTTTGCACTTCTGATGATGTACCCTATGGTTTGGCTATTGATGAGCTCGTTCAAACCGAGTAATCTTGTGTTCGTTACAGCGGAATCGCTGATCCCGGATCCATGGGTGTGGGACAATTACGTCATGGGCTGGAAGGGTATAGGCGGTCAATCTTTTATAATATTCATTAAAAATTCACTCGTACTTGTTATACTATCGACGATTGGTGTTGCGGTTTCCTCCGCGATGATCGCCTTCGGTTTTGCCAGATTACGCTTTAGAGGCAAGGCGTTCTGGTTCACTGTCATGATGGTGACATTGATGCTTCCATACGAGGTTGTCATGATACCCCAGTATATTCTCTTCTCTAAATTAGGCTGGCTGAATTCGATCAAGCCGATCGTTATACCGAATTATTTTGGCAATGCTTTCTTTATATTCTTGCTTGTGCAGTTTATTCGAACACTTCCAACGGAATTGGATGAGGCGGCAACGATTGATGGCTGTGGCAAAATAAGGCTGTTCTACCGCATCATTGTGCCGCTGATTACTCCTGCTCTAGCTACTGTGGCAATATTCTCGTTCTACTGGAGGTGGGAGGATTTACTTGGTCCTGTATTATATTTGAACAAACCGAGCTCATACCCGGTGTCTATGGCACTCAAGATGTTCCTCGATAGTCAGACTGTATCCAACTGGGGTGCGATGTTCGCCATGTCCGTCGTCAGCTTGCTGCCGGTCTTGCTTGTGTTCTTTATATTCCAGAAGTATATCGTTGAAGGCATCAGCACGAGTGGATTAAAAGGATGATGCATGACGATCAAGTTTGTATTTTCAAGTTTAGGAGATGAAGGGTATGCCACCATTAACATTTGACGATAATGAAATTCTCATGGCGATTGATCGCGTCGTACATCGAACATTCCGGATGGATTTTAATTGGGATTGGCCAGCCGGAGTGGCCTTCTATGGAGTTGCTGAAGCGTTCGAGGCGACGGGGAAGCAAGCGTATCTAGAGCTGCTGCAGGCCTGGATTGATGAGAAGCTCGAGGATGGTTTGCCTAAGCTATCGGTTAACGGAGTTTCGATTGGTCATTCGCTTATTTCATTATATAAAGCAACCAATGACGAGAAGTATTTAGCTATTGCGGAGCAGATGGCTGAATATCTGAGGAATGATGCGGGACGATTCGCGGATGGGATTTTCCAGCATACCGTTAATTCGGTGAAGGATGTATTCCCTGAGCAAGCTTGGGTAGACACGATGATGATGGCAGGATACTTCTTAATCCGCATGGGCGATTTGCTTGGGCGGAACGATTACTTAGAGGATGGGCTGAAGCAGTATCATGGCCACGAGAATTTCTTGCAAGACCCTGTAACCAATCTGTATTATCATGGCTGGGACAATCTTGCTCAGAATCATATGTCAGGCATTTTCTGGGCCCGCGGGAATGCGTGGGCAGCACTGACAATGTCGAAGGCCTTCGAGCATGTGGAGGTGCAGCATCCTTCCTATATGATAATCGAGGGATCACTGAGGGATCAGCTTAGTGCGTTAGTTAGATTGCAGTCTGAAGAGGGAATGTGGCACACTGTACTCACCGATAACTCCTCGTATCTGGAAACTTCTGGATCGGCGGGGATCGCTGCAGCTTTATTATCTAGAGGCTCCCTCTATAATAAATATGTACAGAAATCGATAAGAGGGATACTCGATCGCATAACTGAAGACGGTATAGTAACACAGGTTTCAGCAGGAACAGCCGTGATGAATGATGTGCAGGGCTATAGAGGGGTTTCCCACAAGCGAATTCAAGGCTGGGGACAGGGGCTAGTACTACCTTTCCTAGCGGCACTGCTGAAATCTAGGAGTAACATTTACAGTTGAGTCCCCAAAGACCTCTACAGCACGATAAGTTGGTTGAATGAGTGAAATAGAGTCCCCAAAGACCTC
>JBBDTA010000130.1:0-27592 GCA_040904605.1 Paenibacillaceae bacterium | reverse complement strand
TTGTGATGATTAATGATCATATCCTCGCTTCTCCAAACATAGGGTAATAGACGATTCACATTACACATAGGAACAACCGAATGATTAGTTACGGTTTTCACAACAAAATATGGATGGTTTTGCCATTTTTGTTGTGAATTTACCGCAAGTTATTATTCGCTTGTTCCAGAGAGAGTTGGGACAAGTCATGAAAGGTTACTACACCCAAAGTCAGCTTCGTCTGGTCGGCAAGGCTTGGGAGATCCGATATTACCTACGTAAGCTCACAGCAGATCCGTCGATGGTAACAGTCATGGAGTTAATTGATCGTCGTCGTACCCTCCGACCAATACCTAAGAAGAGGCAAACCTTAAAGCTAATTCAGCAGCGCAGCTAATCGAGATGTAGAAAGTGGGATCATCCACATAGTTCCTGCCCATAGATGTCACTTCTGAAGGATATAGCTTCAAGCTCATCTCCACTTGATCTGAGCCTATCTCGATCAATGAAATATGATGCTTACCCGCTAATTGGTGTATACGAAGCTGTTGTTGTAATAAGTCAGCTTGCTCAGCAGGTAGATCAGCGGGTACCGGAAGCGATACGGGCACTAATGTGAACTGCGATAATAAAGTTAATAGATGATGACTAAATCCATGGTGCCGCTCGCGAGCATCAGCAAAGCTTATACGTGGGATCACGATTGGGTTCCCTCCGAGCATTCGTACAGCGTGAATTAGCTCACTGACCTCCATCCCACTATGACCAAGAACTGTACTTGTACCGACAATACCCGGACCCATGATTACCACTGTGATGTCACTCTTAAGTATATACTTGGCTGCTAACAATGCTGTGTATTTATTCACAGTCTCCACATCACCACCATAAGCATGCCCATAGGTGACTGATCCACTGATCCAGCCTAACTCACGAAGCAGCTGCGTATGCTTGCTGAATGAGAGCGGCAATGCAGCGCCATCGGTCATAATATAACTCAGTTTCATCTGCTCAGCAGGATCACGCATCTGTTGACGCCACATTATCCAAGCGGCAACAATAGGCAGCATGCTGTGTAGCTCGCCTATGAGTACAGGCATACCATCTAATGATCGATGATCTAGGAACAGCTTATGATGCGGACTCGAGGGCTCCTCTGCAGCAAGTACACTTCGCTGCAGAGAAGTATACCTTAGCTTCATAATATGGCCAGGCGAGCAGAATGACTCAGTAATTGGCAGAGCAGCTGCTGTTGAGCGTAAGACACTATGTACATAATGATATCCACCAGAACCTAGGGCAAGCGAGACAGCAGTGGTGTTCAGCCTAACCTGATCACCAGGGAGGAGCTGAACAAGATTGTCTATATAATGAATGGCTTTGTGAGTGGAGCCGTCAGTCATTTGCACAAGCAATTCCTGTGTACTCCCCCACAAACCAATCTGCTCTAGCACAACCCCATCCTGGTATTCAATCACAATGCCAGCACTCCCTCACCTATTCGTTCTTTGCTACTTCTTGAACAATCGCTATAACTGCTCTTGTTATCTCTACCATCGATAGAACAGGAATTTGCTCCTTGGTTGTATGAATATGCTCATAACCCACAGCTAAATTCACAGTTGGGATGCCTAGTCCATTGAATACATTCGCATCGCTGCCCCCGCCTGAGTGAAATAGGCGTGGGGTTTTGCCAATGCTGCGTAATGCAGCGGATGCGATCTGAACGACTTGTGCGCTCTCGTCGTAGCTGTAAGCAGGATAGATGAGCTCGCTTGTGAACTCAGCGCGACCTCCGAACTCCTGAGCCGTTTCCTCAAACGCTCGTTTCATCGCTTCGACCTGACGATCAAGCTTATCCTGAATGAGACTGCGTGCTTCCGCATCGATATCAACACGCTCACAGACGATATTAGTCGCACCCCCACCGGCGAAACGACCAATATTCGCCGTGGTCTCGTGATCAATCCGGCCAAGCGGCATGCGTGATATTGATCGACTAGCAATCTGAATGGCGCTGATCCCATCCTCCGGATTAACACCCGCATGCGCTGATTTACCAATGATCGCCACATGGATTTTCGCCTGAGTCGGTGCAGCTACGCAGATGTCTCCGACCTCGCCGTTGGAATCCAAGGCAAATCCAAGGTTAGCTTCAATCATGCTTGCATCGATCGCCCGAGCACCTAATAAACCAGCTTCTTCTCCAACAGTGATCACGAACTGTATTCGTCCATGCTCTATATGCTGCTCCTTCATCACTTTTACCGCTTCAAGCATCGCCGCCAAACCAGCTTTATCATCACTACCAAGAATCGTCGTTCCATCACTGCGTATATAGCCATCACTATCCAGCTGTGGCTTTATTCCCTTACCCGGAGTGACGGTATCCATATGTGAAGTAAAGAAAATTGAGGGTATTGACCGCTTAGTTCTCTGAGTGCTTTCTAGGGTGAAGAATAGATTATTCGCGCCATGGCCCGTCTTCATCTTCGCCTCATCCTCAGTCACGGTTAATCCCTGCTCTGTGAAAAGCTGTTTCAATATAATACTAATCGCTTCTTCATGCTTCGTTTCACTGTCCACTCGGACAAGCTCCATAAACTGCTCCACTAATCGGGATTCGTTCACCAACATAAAAACCTCCAATTGAAATGTATGTATGTTAAGTGTATCTTATTAATGATAGGACTTCAAAAGCATTCCCCAAAAAAGGAGAAATTCCCCGTGAACACACAAAAAAAATTATTCAAAATCATCATTTATCTCATGATTGGATCGATGCTATTATCTACAATTCTGTTCACAGCTGGAATATTCATGAAGTAACTTCACCTATCCATATCATAAAAAGCAGCGTCATCCTTAATAAGGAGAAGCTGCTCTTGTTCTACGTTTAATACAAATTCGTATCAGGAGTAAAGCTTTCTAGGTTCTCCTTCACACGCTGCAGGAACCTTCCACAGATGACACCATCGAGTATACGATGATCGAGCGATAAGCATAGATTAGACATCGAACGTACCGCAATCATGTCATTAATAACAACAGGCTTCTTGACGATTGACTCAAAAGTAAGGATAGCCGCTTGCGGGTAATTGATGATCGGATATGACAGTATGGAACCGAATGAACCAGTATTATTAATAGTGAATGTTCCACCTTGCATGTCGGCTAGTGTGAGCTTGCCTGACCTAGTCTTACTAGCCAGTTGTTCGATTTCACGAGCCAATCCAGGAATGTTCTTCTGATCGGCCTGTCGGATAACCGGTGTCATTACCGAATCCTCCGTACCGACAGCGAGTGAGATATTAATGTCCCGTTTGACAATAATATTATCGACGCCCCATACCGAGTTCATGATCGGATAATCCTTAATGGCATTAACAACTGACTTTATTAAGAATGCCAAGTACGTCAGGTTAACACCTTCCTTGCGTTTAAACTCATCTTTCATCTTATTTCGTAACGTAACCAAATTGGTTACATCGACCTCAATCATCGTCCAAGCATGAGGGATTTCAGTTACACTCTGACGCATCCTGCTTGCGATCGTATTACGTATTGGTGTGATATCGATATAATACTCGCCACGACTATCAGTTGACTGTCTATGTTCAACATCGACATGTGGACCTACTTTATTATCAGATAGATGTAGTCCAGTAGATCGAACAGGTTCTTTGGGAGCGTTCATCGGAATCTCATTTGCTGAAGCTGCAGATGGGATTCTTACTAAGGGTGCCGGGATGACTTCTTGATGACTCTGCTTGCTGCCACCCGACTCGATATAATCCAACACATCTTTTCGCGTAATTCGACCACCAAGACCGCTTCCAGCAATGAGATTCAGATCAAGGTTATGATCCTCAGCTAATGTCCGTACTGCTGGTGAATAGCGATGTCGCATGCTCTGATCACCTGTAAGTGCTGAATCATTCCTTGCTGCTGAACTACTATTGCTTGGAGCAACCGTTACCGCTCCCACCGCGGTCTGCCCAACATCTCCATTCTCCTGAATGAGACAAATTACAGTTCCTACATCAACCGTAGAACCTTCAGCAGCTAACAGCTTCAATAGAATTCCTGCTGCAGTAGATGGTAGCTCTGCTGTTACCTTATCTGTAATCACCTCACACAGAGGCTCATATTCCTCAACAAGCTCACCCGGTTGCTTTAACCACTTGCCTATTGTTGCAGATACCACACTCTCTGCGAATTGTGGCATTATAATTTCGGTGCCGCTTGCTCTCGTTTGTTGCATCTATCATTACCTCCTCGCATGTCATTCAGCTTAATATCGAGCTAACTGCAGCATCGCTTCCTGTACTTTTTCTGCATTGAGCATATAGAATTTCTCTAGCGGCGGACTGATCGGCATCGCAGGCACATCATATCCGCATAGACGCATGATCGGCGCATCTAGATCGTACATCAGCTCTTCGGCGATGATGGCAGAAACCTCTGCCCCAACTCCACCTGTCTTGTTATCTTCATGAAGAATGAGCACTTTACCCGTCTTCTTAACAGCTTCTAGAATCACATCACGATCTAACGGCTGCAAGGTTCTCAAATCTAGTATTAATGCACTAATCCCATCCTTGGCCAGCTCTTCAGCAGCCTGTAAGGCAAAGTGAACGGTTAATCCATACGTAATGACCGTAATATCAGTTCCATCCCGTTTCACATCAGCTTTACCAATGGGCACCATATAATCGCCATCTGGCACCTCGCCAGTAATCATTCGATAACACTTCTTATGTTCAAAATACAGGACAGGATCCGGGTCGCGAATCGCCGCAATCAGCAGCCCTTTCGCATCATATGGAGTAGAAGGAGCTACAATTTTCAAACCGGGAGTACCAAAGAAGATCGATTCAGGGCATTGTGAATGATACAATCCACCGAATACACCTCCACCTATAGGTGCACGGACTACTAATGGGCAGGACCAATCGTTATTCGAACGGTAGCGGATTTTGGCCGCTTCGCTAATAATCTGATTCGTTGCTGGTAGCATGAAATCGGAATATTGCATCTCTGCTATCGGACGCATACCATACATCGCAGCACCTATCGCTACGCCTGAGATAGCTGATTCCGCAAGGGGTGTGTCCATTACTCGGGCATCGCCAAACTGTGCATGCAGACCCTTAGTCGTCCCGAATACACCACCCTTGATGCCAACGTCCTCACCGAGGACGAATACATTCTCATCGCGCTCCATCTCATCCTTCATTGCTAATCTTATTGCATCGAGGTAAGTGATCGTTGCCATGAGTTATATGTCCCCCTCTTCTGCATATACATGCCGTAACGTGGATTCAGGAGCAGGGAAAGGAGCTTTATCTCCATATTCAGTCGCTTCCTTAATCTCTTGAGCAATCTCTTGCTGCATAGCTGCTTCCTTCTCTTCGTTCCAGACGCCGATTTCCTCTAGGTATGCGCGGAATTTCGGAATACCATCATTCTGTATATGCATGTCCACTTCTTCCTTCGTACGATAAACCATATCATCGTCAGATGTTGAATGTGGGGAGACACGATAAACAATCGCTTCGATTAAGGTTGGACCTTCACCACGTATCGCACGTTCTCTCGCTTCCTTAACCACTCGATACATCTCTAGGACGTCATTACCGTCCACCGCAACACCGGGAAAACCGTAGCCAATTGCTCGATCAGCGATCCGCGCGCAACCGACTTGCTTATGATAAGGCACCGAAATTGCATATTGATTGTTCTCACACATGAAGATGACCGGCAGCTTATGCACACCAGCGAAATTAGAGCCTTCATGGAAGTCTCCCTGATTACTCGAACCGTCCCCGAATGTAACGAAGGAAACGAAATCTTGTTTCTTCAGCTTTGCAGCCAAAGCGAATCCTACCGCATGTGGAACCTGGGTTGTTACAGGACTTGAACCCGTAACGATATTGTACTTCTTATATCCGAAGTGACCAGGCATCTGCCGACCACCGCTATTCGGATCCTCAGCCTTGGCGAAGATGGCCAGCATGAGATCCTTGACTGTCATCCCTATAGAAAGCACTAGAGCATAATCTCGATAATAGGGAAGAAAATAATCCTTCTGCTTCTGCAACGCGAAAGCCGCACCTACCTGAGCTGCCTCCTGACCTATGCCAGACACATGAAAATTAATTTTACCTGCCCGTTGTAATATGAGTCCACGCTCATCGAACTTGCGTGCTAGCATCATTGTGCGGTACATCTCGATTACTTGCTCATCCGACAGCCCAAGCTGTCGATGCTTCGTCAATTGAGCGATGGCCATGATGAAGCCTCCTTATATTTAGCAATTTATAATTTTTGTTACCTGGTCCTAAGACTTGATAATGTAAGTATATACTAAAATAACGTAAATATGAATAGTTTTTTTCATTATTAATGAAAATCTTAATAATTTGAATTGAGTATCAAGTTGAGCTTTGAGATTATACGGGCCGATATTAAATTCGGTGAATTTGGTACTCTGTGGCGCTCAGTCTATTAATATCTTACATGCCAATTGCCCTGTCTTGAACCCCCAGCATAGCTTCTCCAAGCGCCTCTGACAACGTTGGATGAGGATGAATCGTCTGTCCCACTTCCCATGGTGTCGCATTCAATACCTGGGCTAGACCCGCTTCCGAGATCAGATCGGTCACATGCGGACCTATCATATGTACGCCGAGAATATCATCTGTAGACTTATCAGCAATAACCTTGACGAACCCATCGGTCTCGCCATATACAAGCGCTTTACCAATAGCCTTAAAGCTGAATTTGCCTATCTTGAGCTCGAACCCTCTTTCCTTGGCTTGCTGCTCGGTTAAACCCACGCTCGCTATCTCCGGTCGGGAGTAGATACACCGTGATATCATATGCGCCTCCATCGGATGAACCTTCTCACCACATGCATGTTCAACGGCTAGAATACCTTCATGGCCAGCTACATGCGCAAGCTGCAGACCTCCATTCACATCTCCAATCGCATAGATATGCGGCTCCTTGGTTTGCATATAACCATTCACTTTGATGACTCCTCGTTCCACAGCAACATCCGTATTCTCTAAACCGAGATTATCGGCATTAGCTTGTCTGCCTACAGAGACAAGTACAACATCAGCATCCAGAGAAATCATAGATCCTTTGTGCTCAGCTTGAAGCTTGACGCCATCCCTATCGGCTTTAACAGACTCTGCTATAACCTTAGCACCCGTTATTACCTTAATTTTGCGTTTCTTAAACAAGCGCTCTAGCTCTTTAGATACATCTGCATCCTCTAGCGGGACAATACGCTCCTCATACTCTACGACAGTAACCTCAACGCCAAAGTCATTCAGCATCGATGCCCATTCCACGCCAATTACACCACCACCAATAATGATGATCGATTGTGGTAGCTTCTCCATCAGCAATGCTTCATCGCTAGTGATAACTTTCGCACCGTCAATTGCTAATCCTGGCAATGAACGTGGTTTGGACCCAGTTGCTATGATTAGATGATCACTGACCAGTGTCTCCGATTCACCATTACTCAATTCTACAGCAACAGCTCCACTACGCGGTGAGAAGATGGATGGTCCGATGACTCTACCGTTTCCATGATAGATATCAATCTTATTCTTCTTCATCAGAAATTCGACGCCTTTATGTAGCTGGTTTACAATTTTCTGTTTGCGTTCCTGCACTTTATCGAAATGAAGCGTGACACCGGTCGTCTCAATACCATAGGCGTTACTATCCTTCATGGTTGTGAATACCTCTGCACTGCGTAATAAGGATTTACTAGGAATACATCCACTATGTAAGCATGTTCCACCGAGCTTATCTCTCTCAACCAAAGCCACGGTTTTTCCAAGCTGAGCTGCACGAATGGCAGCCGTGTATCCACCAATGCCACCGCCAAGAATAACGATCTGATATTGCTTAGACATTCTATAATCTCCTCCTAAACGTTTTTGAGGGCCACGTAAGTGGTCGATAAAACTACTTCGTAAGCATAAGCTAGTGATTTCCTTTGATAAACAAAGTATAATGATGAAACCGCGAAAAATAAAGCATAGAAAAGGAAAAAACACCTATGAAAATGATCATCGTGAGACTTTTTGCAGTTATGCTGCTCGTTATACCCGGCTTTCTCGCTACGTATGGGGTTCTAATTATGAAGGATGCGATCTTCGCATCCATTGGTCTAGACCATTTGCCATGGGGCAGCTTCATTATCGGTTTCATCCTCTTCGGGATTGGTATTGCTTTTATTGGGGGTTGGATCTTCTTCCGCGATCGTAAACGGAATTATGTCGCTCCTCGATTCAAACCGAAGAAAATCCGCAAGCCACGGGAATAATGCTATCTCAGTCTACCCCACTGGTCGATAGAGTTTAGCACGTAATTTCGTTCAATCATAGTTGTAAGTGAGCTCCGTTCGGCTGTCCAGTGGAGTGCTATGAGCAGTAGTGACATGATCATTAGTACTCCATTCGGAGCAGCCGCAGACAATGAGAATCCGAGCCCAAACCCTAGTAAATTAGCACCTGTATCTCCTAACATCACTTTTCCACTTAGATCTTTAGGTAATATCAATAGAGCCGCGATGGCTAGTGGCAGCCAATATGGCAGGAACAATAGGGAATCTGACCAGATGAATAAGACAATCGATCCAAGGTAAAAGCCTTTTATCGCACGTCCAGGACGTAGATCCAACAAATTCACAGCATTGGTTGATAATACGATCACGATAAAGCGAATTGTACGATCATACCAAGTTCCTCCCAATTCAATTACAGCCCACAAAGCAACCAAGCCAGCCATTCCCGCCTTCACCAAGCCCGTTGATACGATACCATCCCGAAGCAAGCTACCTATGTGACCTTTGAATCCTTTTATTGCGTGATTACCCTTCGTGTCGTCGACCCAGCCTGCCCAGAAAATCATACCCGACCATACCAAGTAGAGATGAAGTGGTGAACCCCAACCAGAATTTACGACAGTGAAGTAAGGCGAGGTTGTGTCAGGCCATAACAATAATAAAAGTGATTGCACAATCAACATGCTATATAGGAATAAACCGAAGGCTGTCGGTATAACCTCTCGTTTATAATTACTTCCTACGAAGCCGTGACCTTTTAGGAATGACTCTATACCTGGCATAATAGCTTTCCCTATCCATATATATGCGAAGCCAAAGGCAATGATCGACATTAACATATCGGATGCAACCATTTATGAATGAGCGTTCGACCGACGGAGACGAATTGTTTGCCTCTATGATAGAAGCCTTGTAAGTCTCTACCCGATTCACGATGACGAAAAGGAACTGGAAGCTCTCCAATCCGAAATCCCGCTCGAGCCACATCAATCGTTAGACCTACCTCAACACCGAAACCTCTTGATAATCCACCTATTCTCTCGAGTACCTCTCTGCGAATCGCTCGTTGTCCAGATAGCGGTGTGCGAGTTTGATAGCCACATAAGCGATAAATCCCTGTGACAGCCAGGCCTTTAACAAGACCAAATCCCCCTTGAATATGCGCCGTCGGTAGCTCTGCAATCGTCATGTCAAGTTCGTCATGAAGTAAAGGCTCCAGCAATAATCCCACGCTTCCAGCGGATTTCCCTAAATCTGCATCCAGGAAAATAATATATGAACCACTCGCCATCCTCCAGCCATTATACAATGCAGCGCCTTTTCCCATATTACAAGAATGGCAGATTACACGATCAGCATAAGGTGTAGCCACCTCTACCGTATCATCCTTACTTCCATCATCGACAACGATGAGCTCCAGCTCCAGCTGTCCTAATTGGACGAACGCTTCTCTAATGGCCGCCAGTGTCTCCTGGATGATTCGCGCTTCATTCCACGCTGGTACGATGATCGATACCTTCGGGTGAAGAGGTAGCTTTCTCTGTGTATCCATCCAAATCCCCCTTCTCTGATTGGGCTCGTAAGCGAATAATCAAGTCGATTTGCTGCGGATCAGAGATGATAATTATATCCGCCTGCTTCATCTCTACGGATTGCGTACTGACTTCACTCAACCATGTTTCCGCTTCTGTCTCTTCCCAATCTGCCCCCGCCGATACCATCATTTGTGCTACCATGTCATTCTGTAAGGTGTGTGGTCTAATCCACAGAATCCGTTTGTGCTCAAGCATCGGAGCTACCGTGCGTTGCATGACCTGGAGAGAATTAATATCCTTATGCAGCTTCTGATTTTCCTCTAGTTGACCTTCATACTTGTTCATCAGAATGCTCAGTGTATGCTGCTCCGTCTCGAACATCCACTGCTGTCCAAGGCTGCCCCCGATTAGGATACCGATACCAAGCGCGAAGAAAATGGCGACCAATGATCCCAAATGATATTTGCCCGATAACAGAATGATCACACCCTCTGCTCAATGAATAGAAACCTTAAGATATGCTAATAGCACATCAGCCACATGGTGGATGCCTGGATGGATGAGGCCAAGCATCATTAAGGGGAATAGCGCCGCTGCAGGTACCATCCATAAGCTGCGCCAACGCATCGGTCGATGATATAGCTTGCTGACCCCCTTAGCATCCACCAGCTTACTACCTATTTTCATTCTTACCAGAATCGTGCTGGACATTCCCTTCCGACCTTTTTCTAGAAAATCAATCATGTGTGTATGAGTTCCTAGCGTAACAATCAGTTCGGCCTTCTGTTCGTAAGCAAGCAGCATCGCAACATCCTCACTCGTTCCATATGAGGGTATTTTCTCTGCCTTCAGCCCAAGCGCTTGAACACGCGTCATGCCCGGTGCTCTACCGTCAGGATAGGCATGAACAATAATTTCCTTGCCGTGTCTTAAAGCTTCATCTGATACACTGTCCATATCCCCGACAATTAGATCAGGCACATGCCCATATTCCATTAAAGCATCAGCGCCGCCATCTACACCGATGAGCACAGGTTGATAATCTTCTATGTAATCTTTTAGTGCCTGCAGATCATTCTTATAACCACTTCCTCTTACAACAACTACAACATGTTTATTATCCATTACCGTTCTTAGCGGAGGGACATTCAGAGGATGGATGACAAAATCTTTTTCCTTCTGCGCATACTTGAGTGTATTGTCTATAAAATCACTCAGCCGGGCTCCTACATTGTTATCCGCGATTTGATGCAAAGCTTCCCACTTTTCCAAGGTGAAGCACGTATAGGGGATAGAGATTTGTTTACTGTCGAGAGAAGTAATATGCCGAGCAATGATGATCCGCATTTCATCCTCGAACAGGGTGAATAACGGAGGCTCAATTTCGAATATTGGGATGCCTGCTTGCAGCAGTAGTAGTGGACCTTTGGTTGGGTAATCCCCACTCATGGAGGGTGCCGCATTAATCACAGCGATACACTTCAGCTCAATAATACTTATCGCCGCCATCTCATCTAGATCTCGATGATCCAAGACCAGAATCTGTCTAGGCCTTGCCTTCCTCAGCACCTGCTTCGTATTCCGTCCTACAGCAGCAGTACCCACGATTGCTTCTTCTACACGCTCATAGCGAACGTTCCTCATCCATCCAACTCCCCGGACACATCGAATTCTGTTAGCGTGTCCAGAATGGCTGCGATTATACTTCGTCAATTATTTGCGGCATATGTATACGCTTGTCCGCCTAAACAAACGCAAAAAGGCGCCAGTACAACGGAATTATTCCGCTAATACTGACGCTTTTTACAGTAGCTGTCCACGTCTTACCGTTCCAAACCGCTTATTTCCCGCGAAGTTACGTTACAGCTAGCACTTAGACACCGCACCTCTACCGGTTCGAAGCCACCTTATGCTCAATCCGCAGCTTGTCGGCCACCATCGCAATGAACTCGCTATTGGTCGGTTTAGACTTGCTGATATTGACCGTATAGCCGAATAGGTGGCTGATGGAGTCAATGTTTCCGCGTGTCCAAGCAACTTCAATGGCGTGACGAATCGCTCTTTCAACACGACTTGGTGTTGTTTTGAATTTCTCGGCGATGTCTGGATACAAGGTTTTGGTAATAGCCCCTAGTATCTCAATATTATTGTAAACCATGGTTATTGCTTCACGAAGGTATTGATAACCTTTAATGTGTGCAGGTACACCAATCTCATGAATGATGCTCGTTATATTCGCATCTAGATTCTTACCTTTGTTCAGAGGAATTACATTCGTACGATTCTGAGGACTCGATGTTGTCATCGGTGTATTCGTTACTAGCTGACGAATCCGATTCACAAGCACTTCCATATCAAACGGCTTGAGTATGTAATATGAAGCGCCTAATTGTACTGCCTTCTGAGTAATATTCTCCTGGCCAAAAGCGGTCAACATGATGATCTGTGGCTGTGGTGATAAATTTAGCGTCCTAAGCCGCTCCAATACACCTAGTCCATCAAGATGAGGCATAATAATGTCTAGAATGAGTACATCTGGCACTTTATTCTCTCGCTCTATAAATTGGAGCACCTCATCCCCGTTATAGGCAACACCAATGACTTCCATGTCTGCTTGCTCTGAGATGTACTCGGATAGTAAATTCGTGAACTCTTTGTTGTCATCTGCCAATAAAACCTCGATCTTTTGCAATGTAATTTCCTCCTAAAAGTTTTGTGTAGCATGATGAACACGCTAGTGGTCGATAAAACGACTTCGTATGTATAATCTAAGTTTGTGTAAATCTTGGATACATCATTTTCTTTCTCCAATGTGAATTCGACATGCCAAATCAAATTCCTTCTGTCGAAATTTATTTTTCTTGATTTTTTTAAAAAAATATTCTATTATTAATTATTTACCCTAAATTTCTACCCAATTCTACAACAGTCGATTTTTTTCGACAAAATAAATAAATCTTAAGGCAGTCAACTAACCCGCCTTAAGATCTTTAGCTTTCATCATAATCCCTGCATCCTGAAGCATCCATTCGATATAACATCCATAGCCTGACGTTGGGTCATTAACAAATACATGTGTCACAGCCCCGATCAATTTACCATTCTGAATAATCGGACTGCCACTCATCCCCTGTACGATACCACCTGTTTTCTCTAATAACCGAGGATCGGTGATCCTAATTATAATTCCCTTTGTCGCGGGTGTTTCCTGTTTCGCGGTATGAACAACTTCAATCCGATATCTTTCCACCTTCTGTCCATTCACAACCGTTAGAATTTCCGCTGGGCCTTCTTGAACCTCTTCAGCGAACGCGACCGGTATCCCTTGACTCATAACTCCATGCTCGGGTGTTCGAGTCATAGAACCGAATATGCCAAACTGTGTGTTCTTGTGGATCGTACCAAGAACATCTTGCTCCTTGAAGAAGTGAGCTCTCTTCTCACCAGGCTCGCCATTCTGGCTTTTGGATATTGAAGATACACTAGATTGCACAACTTCCCCCCCACGAGGTACAATTGGTGTTCGAGTATCCATATCGGTAATAACGTGACCTAACGCTCCGAACAATCCTTGTTTGGGTGCGTAGAAGGTTAGGGTTCCTACACCTGCAGCAGAATCTCGGATATAGATACCTAATCTGTATATCTTGTCATTTACATCGAATCCCGGCTGAATAGCCGTGTTATGCTGTTTGCCATTACGCTGAATGACTAACTGAATCGGCTTCTTAGACTTTCCAGCCTGATTCACGATGTCAGCTACCTTAGTGACATCACGAATTTCTTCCCCGTTCATGCGTACAATGAGATCACCCAAGCGGATATCCGCCAATTCACCCGGTGATTTCTTAGTGTCAGGACTAATCTGAATCAGATGATGTCCAACAACTAGGATTCCAGCGGAATGAATTTTCACGCCTATGGTTTGACCACCCGGAACAACTTTAAGATCGGGTACAACATTAACCTTCACCGTCTTGAGTGGAATTGTACCAAATAGCTTTAACTTCATCTCCGCATGACCCGCATGTGAAGATTGAATAGCCAGAGGACGGCCGAGTGGAGCAACAAAAGCTTGCTGCGTGTTACCATTAACTGTTACAACATCTGGATTAGTCACCGTTACTTCCGCATTAACGGGCATATCTAAGGCTAACAGCTTATTCTGTCCAGCAAACAAGCGGAGCTCCTCGGGGAAAGAGGCAAAGCTTTGGAACGGTGTAGATAAACATGAAAGACAAATCAGGAGAACAAGAATAAGTCCTGCGTATCTCTTCTTGCGCCAAGAATTCAAGGGATCGTCTCACGCTCCTTTTCAGTGGCACTCGTTACTCGCTTCAGACAAATTCACTTATACAGAAGATTGCATCGGCTAAAGCGTACCTTTAAGGTAACCTCACCTTCACTGTTTTATTACACAATAACTTATGTAGATTCACCCTTACATCCCTTTAGCGACGAGCTAGCTCGATCATTTCCCTTGCATGATTTAAGGTAGTCGTTGTCACCTTGGCTCCACCCAACATTCGTGCTAATTCAGTTACTCGTTCATCATCCGCCAGATGACTTATTCTGGTGAATGTGCGATCTTCTTCAACTTCTTTATAAATCAAATAATGTGCATCCGCCATCGAAGCAACTTGAGGTAAATGGGTAACACAGAAAATTTGACGGTTTCGCGATAAATTCGCCAGCTTCTCAGCGATTGCCTGTGCAGCTCTTCCGCTAACTCCTGTATCCACTTCATCGAAGACGAGCACAGGAATTTGATCTAATCCAGAGAATATGGTTTTTAGTGCCAGCATGATCCGCGAAAGCTCTCCTCCAGATGCAATCTTGTTCAGGCTCCTCAGTGGCTCTCCTGGATTAGCTGAAAGCTGGAATTCTATGCGATCAATGCCATCTTTAGTAAATTTAAATTGCTCATTATCTTCTAATGGTTCAAAATATACAGCAAAACGAGTTCGTTCCATATTCAAATCCTGCAGATGACGTTCAAGCTCAGCACAAAGTTTCAAGCTGGTTTCTTCACGCGAGGCAGATAACACACGAGCTTCCTCTGTTAATTGTTGTTGAAGCACGGCTAGTTTTTTACCAAGCTCATCAAGACGTTCGTCCTTATGGTCCAGTCTAACTAACTCAGAGGTGATGTATTCATAATGAGCCAATATTTCTATAATGGTACTCCCATATTTTCTTCTTAGGGACGCAATTAGATTGAGTCGTTCTTCAATCTGATTTAATCGGTCTGGCTCAAATTCAAGTGTATCCCGATAAGCACGTAGTTGGAATGCAGCATCCTCTAATTGATAATACGCAGTCTGTACCTGCTCGAATAGTGGCAGAAGATGAGATTCGTCATACTTCTTAATGTACTCGATTCGATTCATCGTTATAGAGATCGATTCGAGTGCCTTGCCATTCCCGTATAGCCCATCGTAAGCTTGTGAGATCGCATCAACCATCTTCTCAGCATTGGCTAACCGACGCTGCTCATCTTCCAGCTTCTCATCTTCATCTACGATTAAAGCTGCAGCAGAAATTTCTTCTACTTGAAACCGATACAAGTCGCTCATCTGTAGAGCGAGCTTAGAACCCGATTCGAGCTCAGACATTTCTTTTTTTGTATTCATATAAGCTTCGAAGGTTTGTTGATATTGCCGCTTGTTGTTACTAACTATTGTTCCACCATATGCATCTAACCATTCAAGGTGATGCTCAGTTTTTAATAAGGCTTGATGCTCATGCTGTCCATGAAGATTGATCAGATGGTCACCAACCTCACGGAGCATCGTCAAATTAACTAATTGTCCATTAATGCGGGCATAACTTTTGCCCTGAACTGTTATTTCGCGACGAATAAGAAGGGGCTCAGGAGGTTCAGCTTCTATACCTAATCTTCCTAAGGCTTCCCACACTGGATGATCGATTCCAATATCGAATAATGCTTCAATCTCCGCTTTCTCGCTACCGTGACGCACAAGCTCCGTTGAACCTCTGCCACCAGCAATTAAGCTTAGAGCATCAATGACGATTGACTTTCCCGCACCGGTCTCACCTGTCATCGCAAGAAAGCCACGAACACAAGTAAGCCTGAGCTGTTCAATCACTGCCAGATTCCGAATGGAAATCTCTGTGAGCATAATTAACCCCCTCTGAATCATACTATGAACCTAACGATAAGCTATGGAATCATTCGCATAATCTGTTTAACGATATGGGCACTATTCTCTTTACTTCGGCAAATAATAAGGATTGTATCATCTCCACAGATCGTACCCATAACCTCATTCCATTCCATGTTATCCAACAATGATCCTATTGCATTAGCGGTTCCTGGTAAACATTTCATCACGATGAGATGATCGGTATGATCGATGTGAACGAAATGATCAGCAAGTGCTCGCTTCAGCTTATGTGTCGGATTAAATTTCTGATCAGCAGGGAGCGAATATTTGTATCGACCATCAGCCAATGGGATCTTCATCAAATGTAATTCCTTAATATCACGTGAAACGGTAGCTTGAGTAATCACATATCCAGCTTTCCTCAGCTCGTCTACTAGCTCTTCTTGTGTCTCAATATCCTTATTTAACACCATTTCACGAATTCTAATTTGTCTTTGACCTTTCATTCTGCACCCCCAATATCCATTCTAATTTTACGAACACTGCCTTCTTCAACATCAACATATAACACACCATGCGTCTCAGTGAATAAATAACAATATGGCAATAATTTTTCTCTTACTCCACTACCTGTCCATTGTATGGGTTGGCGCTGCTTGGCCACCTTCACCACGTAGAGCTCTTCACCTTTTCTAGCAAAATAATCAACGAATAGCCGACTGTCCATCGGTATATCATCTACTTCTACAAGCAGTGGCACTTTCTTCTTACCGCATATAACCTGATAACCAGCCTGCTCCATAATTCTGACTGCTTCTGTATGCGGAACAGGAGTATGAACTGGAAAGGGTAGCTTTAATCGAGAAGGGGAATATAGCCACCTCTTGAATCGAAACCAACCTATGATAACGATAATTGATATAATCAATACAACAACGAACAGATCTCCTGATTGCGCCATCTCCATCACCTCACTATATGATTCGAGGAAGAAAATGGATATCCCTTCTAAGTAAAGACGTTTTCTCACGAAAACTTTTTGGGATGGCATAGGTGCGTTTACCCTGGTTCGCGAAAAGTTTTGGTTGCTTCTTTAACGACACCTTCACATATTGCAACAATCTGGTCAGGATGAGCTATATCCGTAGAGGACACGCCTTCCTCTAGTTTACTCCAATAGGCAAGGAACTCGATGTTACCCTCTCCCCCGGTTATTGGTGAATAGGTCACACCTCGCAGATGAAAGCCCATTTCTCTAGCGTAAGCCAGCACCGATAATAATACATCTATATGAACAGCGGAATCACGGACTACGCCAGACTTCCCAACCTTATCACGCCCCGCTTCAAATTGCGGTTTAATTAATGCGACGATCTCCCCGCCAGCGCTCATTATCTCTAATAAAGGAGGCAGAATAAGCTTTAGTGATATAAAAGATACATCAATCGTTGCAATATGAGGCTGAATACCATTCAATTGAGCTGGAGTCATATATCGAAAATTGGTTCTCTCCATAACCTCAACACGTTCATCATTGCGTAATGACCAGTCCAATTGGTTATAACCAACATCAACCGCATATACTCGTTCCGCACCATTCTTCAAGGCACAGTCAGTAAATCCACCCGTGGAGGCTCCAATATCTATCATCGTTTTGCCCTTAAAATCAATGTCAAAGAAGCGGATAGCTTTCTCAAGCTTCAATCCACCTCGACTCACATATGGATGCACCGCTCCTTTAACGGTAATGGTGCTATCTCTAGGTATCTTGGTACCTACCTTCTCTACGCGTTCTGTATTCACCAGAACAAGACCAGCCATTACAGCGGCCTTGGCCTTAACACGGCTCTCATAGAAACCCTGCTCCACTAATAACACATCGATACGCTCTTTAGTTACAGACATAGATTTCGCTTCCCCATCCTATCCAGGAACAACCGAATAATTAGTTGCGGTTTTCACAACAAAATTCGCTTATGCTTTCGAAGTAGTTTTATCGCCCACTAGCGTGGTCATCAATAACTTTTAGGTTCTTCTATTTTTGTTGTGAAATTATCGCAAGTTATTATTCGCTTGTTCCGCTAAGCGCGTTGTCTTCGGCGTGGTGTCATAGCCTGCGCTTCGGAGACGATTCGGTCAACTGTTAATCCCACCTCGACAAGCTGCTCTTTAATACTCCCATGCTCAACAAACACATCAGGAATAGCTAAATTACGAATGTGCATGCCATATATTCCTTGTTCGGCGTAGAATTCTAATACAGAGCTACCGAAGCCTCCGTGTAATGCGCCTTCTTCCAAGGTAAGGATAGGTACATCTTCATGCTTAACCTGCTCCAAGAGCATAGCTTTATCCAATGGCTTAATGAATCGAGCGTTCACGACTTTGACAGATACACCTAGAACTAATAGTTTCTCTGCAGCCTCTTCAGCAATTTCGATCATGGTTGGACCCACAGCAAGCATAACCAAGTCCTTGCCTTCTTGAATAATCTCCCATGATCCAATCGGAATCGGACTCCACTGTTCAGGTGTATCCATGGCAACTCCCCGCCCCGGTGTTCTCGGATAGCGAACAGCAATTGGACCGAGATTATAATCAACAGCAGTAGTCAACATATGCTGTAATTCATTCTCATTCTTAGGCATCATCAATACCATGTTAGGGATATGACGCAGGAACGCGATATCATATACCCCTTGATGTGTCTCACCATCTGGACCAACAAAGCCAGCGCGGTCAATAGCAAATATAACATTCGCATTATGTCTACATATATCATGAACAATCTGATCATACGAACGCTGCATGAATGTGGAGTATATAGCGAAGACAGGCTTCATACCTTCCAACGCTAACGCAGCACACAATGTAGCAGCATGCTGCTCAGCAATACCAACATCGATCATTCGACCAGGAAATTCAGCAGCAAATTTCAATAAACCTGATCCACCTGGCATGGCTGGAGTAATCGCTACAATCCGATTATCTGTTCGTGCTAGTATGCTCAAGGTTTGGCCGAACACCTCAGTGTACATCGGCGGTCCCACTGATTTAAGTACTTTGCCCGATTCTATCTTATAAGGTCCAAGTCCATGCCAAGTATGTGAATCTGCCTCAGCAGGAGGGTAGCCTTTACCTTTGACAGTAATGACATGCACTAATACAGGTCCTTGAACTTTACTTGCTTGCTTCAAGGTTTCCAATAATAACTCTAGATTATGTCCATCAACAGGTCCACAATATGTAAATCCGAGTTCCTCAAAGAGCACACCAGAGACGAGCAAATACTTGAGACAATCCTTAATACGTTCCCCCATCTTGGCCAATTTACCACCAATAGCTGGAATCCTCTTAATCAAGTGCTCTGCTTCTTCCTTCATCTTCAAATAATGCTTATCTGATCGGATTTTACTAAGATAATTGTGCATCGCACCGACATTGGGCGCAATCGACATCTCATTATCATTGAGTATAACCATCAAATTTTCCTTGCTATGACCAATGTGATTTAGTGCCTCAAAAGCCATTCCACTCGCAATCGCGGCATCACCAATTATAGCAGCGACTTTATTGTCCTCACCCTTGAAATCTCGGGCCATGGCCATGCCCATTGCCGCAGATAATGAAGTGCTGCTATGCCCTGCTTCCCATACGTCATGTTCGCTTTCGCTTCGTTTCACAAATCCACATAAACCCTCATACTTCCGTAATGTATCGAAACGATCCTTACGACCTGTCAGGATTTTATGTACATAGGATTGGTGACCCACATCAAAAATAATCTTATCCCGTGGGCTGTCTAGCAAATAATGTAAAGCCAAGGTAAGCTCAACAACGCCGAGATTAGGTGCTAGATGCCCGCCTGTTACTGACAGCTTCTCAATGAGAAATTGCCGAATCTCTTGTGCTAATTCCTCCAATTGGGCCAAGCTCAGATTCTTAATATCTTCTGGCTTATTCACCTGATCTAGCAACATTGGTTTCCCCGCTTCCGATTCGTCGGTTATTGATGATATAAAAATACTCCATTGTATGGAGTGAGAATAAGAAAAAATCAGTACTTATAATGATTATAACACAGAATAAATTGCTCGCTCAATGGTCCCGATCCATCAGATAATCAGCCAGCTGTAATAGACGTTCAGGATGAGGAAGCTCTGCTTGTAAGATAGTTTTCTGCGCTTCTCTGGTTAAATCCCTCACCTTAGATTGACACGCTTCGAGTCCAAGAAAATACGGATAGGTTACTTTTTGACCATTGACATCACTTTGTGTATGCTTGCCTAGCTTACTCACATCACCAATCAAGTCAAGAATATCATCCTGGATTTGGAAAGCCAGCCCTATCCGGTATCCATATTGCTCTAAGGCATCCAACTGTTGCTCGTTAGCATTAGCTGTATGACCACCTGCTCGTAATGAACAGACGATGAGATCACTGGTTTTGTGCAGATGGATATACTCCAGCCCTGCGAGATTCGTTATCCCTTGCTCACCAAGAATGTCCGCTACCTGTCCTCCGACCATACCGCTAGGACCAGCATACATCGAAAGCTCACTAATCATTCTTAATACTCGATCAGCCGGCACATGATAACGAGAAGCTGTCTCTGCCAATAGATGGAAGGCATGAGTCAATAACCCATCACCAGCAAGTATGGCCATTGCTTCACCGAATACGCGATGATTGGTAGGCTTACCTCTCCGAAAATCATCATTATCCATCGCCGGTAGATCATCATGAATTAAGGAATAGGTGTGAATCAATTCAATTGCACAAGCTGCCGGTACTGCTGTCTTCGCTTGCCCACCAACGGCCTCAGCCGCAGTAAGCGCCAAGATTGGGCGCAACCGTTTACCTCCAGCTAATAAGGAGTACATCATTGCATCTTTCAGCTCTACAGGTATCATCCATTCAGTCGGGAAGGATCCAATAAGCTCCTCTTCGATTACCATGATATTCTCTTGGATGTATGCTACTATTGGACTTTCTTGTCTTGTCATCAGGCTTCATGTTCCCCTTTGTTATCTCCAGGTGTGAATGGTTTCTTCACTAGTGCTCCATTCTCCTCAATCAGAATCTCGATTTTCTTCTCTACCACTTCAAGCTTACCACTGCAAAGATGAGCCATCTTCATCCCGTCCTGGAATAATTCTATCGCTTTCTCTAGTGGGACATCTCCGCTTTCTAATTGTTGTACAATTTCTTCAAGCATATCCATCGCTTCTTCGAAGCTAATTTCATTGTCTTTCATTCTCATCACCCTTCCCTCTCATGGACCACACCTGACAATCAATATGACCATCAGCCATACGAATTTTCAATAAATCTCCGGGCTGAATTTGGGTAATTGACTTAATTAATGCTGTTTCAGCTTCATCATAGACGAGGCTGTAGCCCCTTTGCATAACCTTAAGTGGACTTAAAGCATCTAGCTGTCGAATATGACTGCTCAACCTATTCTTTTGCTCCTTATGAGCAGTTCGTATCGTTTGGTGTAGCAATATCCTTGCTCGATCTAATCGAGCGTTAGCAGCATGAATTTGTTGGCCAGGGTGGTGCTGAGCTAGCACCTTCTCCAATCTTCCCGCATGCTCTGCGGATTTCTGTATGCGAGCACGTATTCTGAACAGCAGCTGCTCCCTTAATCGATCTAATCTTTCAGTGGGCTGGAGAAGCTGTCTATGTGGTTGAGTGAGAACAGGAGAGCGAGCTATCCGAGTCAGAGCCAAGCGACGACGTTGCACCTGTTCTTGTATATGCTGTATTAATCGCTGCATGTGATGATGGATTTGTTGGCGAAGCTCAAGGTGATGAGGCACTGCAAGCTCTGCAGCTGCTGTTGGTGTTGCTGCACGAAGATCAGCAACAAAATCTGCTATCGTAAAATCTGTTTCATGGCCAACCGCTGAGATAATCGGCAGCTTTGAAGCAAATATACGGCGTGCGACAACCTCTTCATTGAAAGGCCATAGCTCTTCTAGTGAACCGCCACCTCTGCCAATAATGAGTACGTCCACTTCTGCCAGCTCGTTCATCCTATCAATAGCCTTAGCAATGATAGGTGCAGCTTGCGTTCCTTGAACAACTACAGGAAAGACAATGATAGGTACCGTCGGATACCTGCGCTGCAGAGTAATAATAATATCCCGCACAGCAGCACCAGTTGGAGAAGTTATAACTCCTATAGCCTTAGGGAATCGTGGAATGATTTTTTTGTGCTCAATTGCAAATAATCCCTCTGCCTCCAGCTTCATCTTCAGCTGTTCAAAAGCAAGGAATAAGCTACCCATACCATCAGGCTGCATCTGTGTCACATAGAATTGATACTGACCATCTCGATCGTATACCGATATATTACCTCGGGCGATGACCATCGCGCCTTCCTTCGGAATGAACGGCAATCTTTGATTCTGTGAAGCAAACATAATACTCTTGATCCGACTACCTTCATCCTTCAAGGTGAAATACATGTGTCCACTAGAGTGATGTGTAAAGTTAGAGATCTCCCCGCGTACCCATACATCCTGAAGAAGAGTGTCCCCTTCGAGCTTCATCTTAATATATTTGGTAAGCTCTTTAATCGAAAGTACACGCTGATCCTTCTGCATGAGTTCGTCACCTCATTCCAATCTAACGCTACAGATCTGCTGAACGTTTGGCAGCTTGTAATGTATTCTGAAGCAGCATTGTAATCGTCATCGGTCCAACACCACCTGGTACTGGAGTAATATAACCTGCAACCTCTTTCACATCTTCAAAATCTACATCTCCCGCAAGCTTACCATCTTCTAGTCGATTCACACCCACATCAATAACAACCGCACCTGGCTTCACCCAGTTCCGATTAACGAGCTTTGCTCTGCCCACAGCTGCAATTAGAATATCCGCTTGACGCGTGATTTCTTCTATATTCTTGGTTCTAGAATGACAGATCGTTACTGTAGCATGCTCACGCAGAAGCAGCATAGATACAGGCTTGCCTACAATGTTACTGCGTCCTATAATTACGGCGTGTTTACCAGCCATATCCAAACCAGTTCGACGTATGAGCTCAATAACTCCTGCGGGTGTGCACGGCAGGTAGCTGTCCCCGCCAATGACCATGTTACCTACGTTAACAGGGTGGAAGCCATCAACGTCTTTAGTAGGTTCTATTGCCAGCAGAATAGCTTCCTCTTGGATATGCTTGGGCAAAGGTAATTGAACTAGGATACCATGAACCTCACCATTATTATTCAATCCATCTAGGATCGCTAGAAGCTCAGCTTGACTTGTTGTCTCAGGTAACCGAATGATCTCTGAGCGCATACCCAGCTTCTCGCATTCTTTCCCTTTGTTACGAACGTACACTTGAGAAGCTGGATCTTCACCAACGACCACAACAGTAAGCCCAGGTGTAATACCACGGTCTGTCAACGCCTTGACTTCTTGCTCCAATTTCAGTTTGATTTCTGCAGCTATTTCCTTACCATTAATAATTTGTGCCGTCATTTGCAGAGCCCCTTTCTACAGTATTATCCTAACAGGCTAGTTAATTTCTCCTTTACTACGTCTAACTCCTTGATCATCTGACCCAATACACCATTCACGAATTTACCCGAATCATCTAGACCGAAGTGCTTGGCTAACTCAATCGCTTCATTAATTGCAGCCTTCGGCGGCACATCATCACGAAACACCATCTCATAGATGGCAAGTCGAAGGATCTGACGATCCACACGTGATAATCGATCCATCTGATAGCCGACAAGATAGTGCACCATCACATCATCGATCGCTCTCTTGACAGCCCAAGTGCTGTTAACCAACTCAACTGTGTACTCCCTAAGAACGGCCACGTCAGATAAGGTAACCTTTCCCTCATTGTCTTCCTTGGCTTCCTCTAGAACCATGTCAAGCGCCTCTTGGGCGGACACGTCATTCATCTCCATCTGATACAAACTTTGTACTGCGAGCTCTCTTGAAAGCCTGCGCTTCATTGACGATTCTCTCCTTATTGACTGATATATCCTGTTGATGAAAATAAAAAACCCATGGTCGAAAGCCCACAGGGACTTATTTGAACCCTCTCCATTGTTTCGTTAGCCAGAGCCAGATCGGTCTGATATCGAAAGGAGCCAGCCGATCATCGATACGACGCCCGACATAAAATCCAACATAAACGATAAATGTAAAAATTAGCATATCCCAAAACCCGGCAAATAAATATAAGAAGCCGCAAAAAATGCCGAATAGCACACCGAGCAACTTGCCTCTATGCTCTCCTTGAGCTACTTTCCATACGGTTTGCCACATGGCGATTCACCTCATTCAACCCTGCTTTTGAACGTCGGAGCAGATGCGGTAACGATGTTAGCTACATATACGGATACCTTAGCCACCGGAATACCTGTCAGAAGCTCAACTTGCTCCTTAACAATCCGTTGTACATCCTCGGTTATTCGAGGAATAGGGCTTTCTCCATCAATCTTCGTTTGCAAATCAATTTCTAAGCCTGAATCCTTCATCTGTATTCGGGCCTTCAGTTCATTCAAACCTTTAACTTTCCCTGAAGCTCTCAGGGCTACATTCTGAACCGTATCCATAGAGATGCTCACATTACCATGGGTAGAAGGTAGATCAATGGAGGGTGAGTGGGTTTGATTTCGTCGGATAGCTAAGTAGAAAAGACGTACACTTATGAACAAAAACACAATAGATACAATGAGTAACGAATTTCTAACAAGCGGTTCATGATACAGATTATCCAAATAATTCTCGGCAAAATGATAGCCAATCCAGCCGAATGTCATAAACATGAGTACAATCATGCTGCAAGCAATGATGAAGGTATAGATGAACAACAGCAAGCGGTCGAACATTTTGGCCATCTTCTAGCTTGTCCCCTCTCCGTCCTATAGGAAAACCCCTCAAGGGTAACCAGCTACAATTTCTCAACCTCATTGAAATGGACACTCTCAATATTAATATGTACTGTTGATACATGAATACCGGTCATACTGTATACGGCTTGTTGGACACTTTGTTGAATTTGACGGCATACATCGGGAATGCGATATCCATACTCAATAATAATGGAAACATCAATGATGGTCTCATTCGTGCCTACCTGAACTTTGACTCCTCTAGTAAGGCTCTTGAGTCCAAGCAGCTCACTGATCCCGCCAACGATTCCACCGCTCATCTCTGCCACTCCATCGATCTCAATCGTAGCAAGACCTGCAATTATCTCCAACACTTCTGGAGCAATCTGTATGGTTCCAAGCTCGGTAGTTGAATGGTCTGCAAGTACAGTATTCATAAGCATTCCTCCATGAGAAACTAACCCTTGTCATACTATAACTATACCATTATGGAAATATTATGACAAACAAGCGTTTGCCTATAGGCATTAAGAATCCGGATCATTAATATCATGTTCTTCTAGAAATTTAATATCGAAATCACCAGCAACAAAAGTCTTGTGATCTAATAATTTCAGATGGAATGGAATCGTGGTGCTTACACCAGCAATCATGAATTCACTTAAAGCTCGTTTCATCCTGGAAATCGCAGCTTCACGTGTTTCTCCCCAGACAATTAGCTTGGCAACCATGGAATCATAATAGGGCGGTATGGAATAGCCTTGATAGGCAGCACTATCCACCCGTACTCCAAGACCTCCTGGTGGTAAGTAGAACGTGATCAACCCTGGCGATGGAATAAAGTTGCGATCGGGATCCTCAGCATTAATCCTGCATTCGATGGACCAACCGTTAATCTGAATATCAGATTGCTTGAACGACAATGGATTACCAGCGGCTACAGATATCATCTCTTTAATAATATCCACACCTGTTACCATCTCTGTTACGGGGTGCTCCACCTGGATACGTGTATTCATCTCCATGAAATAGAAGTTACCATCCGTACCGAGTAGAAATTCAAGTGTGCCTGCTCCAGAGTAATTAACAGCTTGCGCTGCTCTTACTGCTGCTTCTCCCATTCTCTTACGAGTTTCAGGAGTTAATACTGGGCAAGGCGCTTCCTCTACAAGCTTCTGTCTTCTTCGTTGAACGGAGCAATCCCGCTCGCCAAGATGCACTACATTACCATGCTTGTCCGCTATGATCTGAATTTCTACGTGCTTCATTCCGGTCAAATACTTCTCAAGATAAACACCCGCATTACCGAAAGCTTTCTCCGCCTCTTGCTGAGCAGCAACGATCTGGTGAATGAGCATGTCCTCATCGTCTGCAATCCGAATACCTTTGCCGCCACCACCGGCGGTGGCTTTAATTACAACGGGGTAACCAATCTCACGCGCAGTACGAACGACTTCCTCCAGATCCTCGATTAACCCATTAGAGCCTGGAATGACCGGCACCTTAGCATCCTGCATCGTTTGTTTCGCTACAGATTTGTCGCCCATCTTACTAATAGCTGTTGGAGAAGGTCCGATAAAGGTAATATTGCATGTTTCACATATCTCAGCGAAATCTGCATTCTCGGCAAGAAAACCATAACCAGGATGAATAGCATCAGCCTCGGTTAATGTAGCTACACTCATCAAATTTGTTAAATTAAGATAGCTATCCTTAGATAATGCTGGACCGATACAATACGCTTCGTCTGCAATACGCACATGAAGCGCTTCCCGATCTGCTTCCGAGAATACAGCTACGGTGTAAATTCCTAGTTCTTTGCACGCACGAATAATCCGTACGGCGATCTCCCCGCGGTTCGCGATTAATATTTTATGAAACTTCATGTATAAACCTCACTTTATTCCGTTTTGACCAGGTAGAGCGGTTGTCCGTATTCTACCAGTTGGCCGTTCTCTACAAGTACTTCAACAATCTCACCTTTAACCTCAGCTTCAATCTCATTCATCAGCTTCATTGCCTCAATAATACATACAACTGATTTTTCCTTTACTTGATTTCCAACACTCACGAATGCTGGTGAGCCAGGTGAGGAAGATTGATAAAAGGTACCTACCATAGGAGAGACAATTTTATGTAAGTTGTTCGCCATATTTGGTATTTCTATTGGAACAGGAGTTGCAGAAGTCGCGGTACTTGTAGGCACATGGGGAGCATCATTCTGTTGTAATGTATATCCTGTTACCGGAGCAGGTACATAGCCTGCAGGTAATGATTGGACTTGAATGATCTCCGCTTTATGCTTGCGAATGCATAATCGCGAGCCTTCGTTCTCAATCTCAAGCTCATTGACTGAGGTTTGATCTACCAGCTTTATTAGCTCTTTAATTTCACTTAGTTTAAACATTATGTGATTCACTCCTCCAAAAATTGTGAAGCGTTGGCACCCTAGACAGTATGTATTATAACATAATCTTTGCGGCACACGTAGATATTATTATAACCTAGTACTAGGATGGATTGTTGATCTTTTTTTCTGAATTTTATTTTTATTTTGCTTATAAAGCTCAGCACCAAATCAAAAACATGTTTGCTCGATGCGATTAGACCACCCATAACGCTCTACTGCCTTCTCTTTCAGTAACTTATCACATTGAGAGGTCCGAAGAGCCTCTATTCAGCAAAATCTGCTCTCTTACTCCCCT
>JBBDTA010000129.1:16087-28198 GCA_040904605.1 Paenibacillaceae bacterium | reverse complement strand
TTAAGGAGATGAAAGAGAATATGAAGGAACTAACCCGCAAAAAATTGTTCAACGAGCACGGTGATCGCGATTGGGGAAAGCGAAGGATGATTGGGGGCAATACAACAAATCTGATCGAGCTGAACAATGTGAAGTATGACTGGGCAACGAAGATGTATCGTACGATGATGAATAACTTCTGGATTCCAGAGGAAATTCCATTAGCTCAGGATGCCAAGGATTATAAGCTCTTACCTGAGATTGAACGTCGTAGCTATGACAAGATTATCAGCTTTCTCATTTTCCTAGACTCCCTACAAACGGCGAATTTACCGAATATTAATGAATTCATTACTGCACCCGAAGTGAATCTATGCCTAACCGTGCAAACGTTTCAAGAAGCTGTTCATAGCCAGAGCTATTCTTATATTCTCGATAGTGTTTGCTCGCCCGAGTCGCGAGACCAAATTTATAATGAATGGCGTGAGGATAAGCATCTATTGCTTCGCAATCGCTTCATAACCGATCTGTACGAACGATTCATCGAAGAACCCACGGATGAGAATCTGGTTCGAACGGTTATGGCTAACTACATTCTCGAGGGTATTTACTTCTACAGCGGCTTTAGCTTCTTCTATGCACTCGGTCGGCTCGGCAAGATGCTGGGTACCGTGTCTGAGATCAAGTACATTCAACGTGATGAGTTAACTCATCTTACCTTGTTCCAGAACATCTTCCGGGAGCTACGCAAGGAAAATTCGCAACTTTTCACAGATGAACTCATCGCTGAGCTTCGTGAGATGATGCGAACAGCCGTTCAACATGAGATTGAGTGGGGACAGTATATTACCAGTAACCAGATACCGGGTCTGAGTGATGAGATTCTCGATCAATACATTAAATATCTCTCGAATGAACGTCTCAAGCTGCTTGGAATAGAAATCCTATACCCTGAGATTATCGAGCATCCAATGAAATGGGTGGAGAACTTCAGTAACATGAATAGCATGAAAACCGATTTCTTCGAGCAGAAGGTGACCAACTACAGTAAATCATCCAATATGAATTGGGGCGACCTCTAGACATTAAGGTACCACCCACAGTTAATAAGTAGGTCCAATTATTATCCCACCAACGATACCAGCTATGACAACGACCCATGGTGGCAATTTCCAGAAGACGAGCATAATAAATAGGATCGAAACTAGTGCAAAATCAGCTGGTGCCATAATCGTTGTCGTCCATAATGGATTGTACAGTGCAGCTAATAAGATACCGACAACGGACGCATTAATACCTATCAGTGCCCCCTGAATTCGGGGGCTTCTACGAAGGGAATTCCAGAACGGTAAGACCCCGACGACGAGCAAGAAAGCGGGCAAGAAGATCGCTACTGTGGCAACTAAAGCTCCGGAAATTCCCTTAGCCATTGCGCCCAAGTATGCTGCGAAGGTGAACAGAGGCCCAGGGACCGCTTGTGCCGCGCCGTAACCTGCGAGAAAATCTTCTTTGCTTACCCAACCCATAGGCACAATTTCACGTTCTAGAAGCGGTAAAACCACATGCCCTCCGCCAAATACGAAAGAGCCCGACCGATAAAAGCTATCGAACAATGAAAGCCACCCATTGTCAATGATCTGGCGCAGTAACGGCATTATAATCAGAAGTCCAAAGAAGATTATCAAACAGAGAACCGCAAAGGTGCGACTAATAGGCACAGAGAAATTCGTGGTTTCTGGAATGATCGTCTTTCGGTACATCCATAATCCTATTAACCCAGCCGCCACAATAAGCAACACTTGGCTGAACACTGTCTGCCATAGTAACGTAATAACGGCCACAACTATCGCAAGTGTAGCTCGTTTTTTATCCGGTGTTAGTTTTTGCCCCATACCTAATATGGCTTGGGCTACAATGGCTACTGCGACAATTTTCAACCCATGAATCCATCCGGCGTTGCTAATATCGAATCCCTGCAACAGAAAGGCGAACACTACCAGTGTAATAACCGAAGGGAGTGTAAAGCCTAGCCAAGCGATCAAACCGCCAAGCAAGCCACCGCGTATTACACCAATGCCTATCCCAACCTGACTACTGGCCGGACCTGGAAGAAACTGGCACAACGCTACGAGATCTGCATAACTTCGCTCGTCCATCCACCGTCGCTTGTGTATGTATTCGTTATAGAAGTAGCCAAGATGAGCTATTGGACCACCGAATGAAGTCAGTCCCAGCTTGATGGATATGACTAGAATTTCCAGAAGTGCTTTTGATTTCTTTTGTGGCGCGCTTATTATTATAGTCTGATTATTTTCCATTAATTCACCCGTATCAGCAGCTTTCCATCAGGGCTTCGACCTAGAGGCGTTTGACATTTGGGACAGGAGTCTGGCTGCTCAGGCACTCGTATCCGTGCGTTGCAGGATGGGCATTCCTCTGCTCTGGAGAATGGTATCGTCTTATCTCCAAGCAATGCACCCTGGCCAAACAGACTCTTCATTGTTTTATAAACGGTAATGAAGAAATAAACGACTAAAGCAAGCAAGAATAGTTTAATAAATGTACCCATAGTACTCATTCGTCCTTTCCTTGCGACTACTATTTTGTTTCCTATATTAATTAGAGTACCAGAAACAGAGCTATGAGAACAAGAATACTAGCGACAATTTGGTGTTGCATCTTTATACGTTGTAATGTATATTTATACTAATATACAAACAGGTGTCCACTCTTCTTAGAATGAATGGACTTAAAAGGGAAGTCCGGTACAATTCCGGCACGGTCCCGCCACTGTAAACACAGCTCTCAACACTAAACATCCTTAGGTTACCTAAGCTATGATAGGTGTCACGATGCGGCTGTGAAGTCAGGAAACCTGCCTGTTTGAATAACACTGCCAAACCTACGAGGCATAGGGAGGTGTTGCGGCGCAGACTCGTAGTCTGAGCGGTCCGTTACCCTTTCACAGAAATAAGGGCGCGGATTTTTTTATTTTTAAAATAGGATGAGGAGAGTTAAAAAATGGAGCAAATAGTAGCAAGTAATCTTGGGTTCCCTCGCATTGGTGAGAACCGGGAATGGAAAAAGTCACTTGAAGCATTCTGGGCTAATAAGATCGATGAGGTGACGCTCGAGAAGGAGATGAAATTACTTCGTCTTGGTCAACTTAAGCAACAACAAGATCGCGGTATAAGTCTCATTCCTGTAAACAACTTCACCTTATACGACCAAATGTTAGATACCTCCACCATGTTCGGTCTTATTCCAAAGCGTTTTGGACATACCGGTGGTCCAGTTACAACAGATACTTACTTCTCAATGGCTAGAGGCAGCACCCATGCAGTTGCTTGCGAGATGACGAAGTGGTTCAATACAAATTACCATTACATCGTACCTGAGCTCCATCTAATTGAGCCAGTATTGACCATAAACCGTCCACTCCTTGCTTATAAAGAGGCTAAGGCTGAATTGGGGATAGTTACTAAGCCCGTGCTGATTGGTCCTTATACCTTTGTCAAATTGTCTAAGGGTTATCCCAAGGAACAGCTGAGCGAATGGGTTCACAAATTATTACCACTATATCGAACAATTTTGGCAGAATTACAAGCTGAAGGGGTGTCTTGGGTTCAGATGGACGAGCCTTCATTAACGGGCGATGTGACGCTTAAGGAAATGACCCTTATTCAAGAATGTTATAGACTGCTTCATCAAAGCGCTCCTAAGATTAATATCATGCTGCAAACTTACTTCGATGCTGTTGAATTTTACGATGAGATTATAACTTTACCCGTTCAAGGAATTGGGCTCGACTTCGTCCATGGATTAGAACAGAATATACAAGCTTTGGAACGAGGTGGCTTTCCTTCGGATAAAGCTCTGGGTATTGGTATTATCGATGGTCGTAATATATGGCGCTGCAATCCGCAAGAGAAGCTCCACCTGCTCCAACGTATCCAAGCAGCATCACCTCATTCCATGCTTATTATCCAGCCTTCCTGTAGCTTAATTCATGTCCCTGTTTCTGCTACAAGAGAGGTTAGTTTAGAGCCTTTGTTGAGACAGAACTTAGCTTTTGCCTATGAGAAGCTTGAAGAAATTCAACTACTTACCCGAATACTACAGAATGGTGAAAACTGTGATGCAGAAACTTTATCTCAAGTTCGTCGTTCCAGTGAAATCACCGAACAACTTAATGATTCTCCAACACGCCGAAATGCAGAAAATGAACATTCATTGCGTAAGCGCTACAAGATAAGCCGAGTAACGCCATTCGCAGCAAGATATCAGCTGCAACAAGAGAACTTCAAGCTGCCTCTTCTGCCTACGACAACCATAGGCAGCTTCCCACAAACGGCAGAGGTTCGGAAAGCTAGACAGCTCTGGCGTGGAGGGGAATGGTCTGATGCTCAGTATAATGAGTTTATCAACGAACAAATTCGTGAATGGATAATGATTCAGGAGGATATCGGTCTTGATGTTCTCGTCCATGGAGAGTTTGAACGTACGGATATGGTCGAATATTTTGGCGAGAAACTAGCAGGGTTTGCTTTTACAACGAATGGTTGGGTACAATCCTACGGCTCCCGTTGCGTCAAACCACCGATCATCTATGGTAATGTAGCTTTTCAATCACCAATGACAGTCCAGGAAACCCTATTCGCTCAGTCGCTTACTCAGAAACCGGTCAAAGGCATGCTCACTGGTCCTGTTACGATATTGAATTGGTCGTTCGTAAGGGATGATATTCCCCGACCGGATGTAACGATGCAGATTGCAGCAGCATTAGCGGAGGAGGTTAAGGCACTAGAAGAGGCTGGAATCTCTATGATTCAGGTTGACGAGCCTGCGTTAAGGGAAGGCTTACCTCTGAAGAAGAGGGATTGGGATAACTATCTGGAGTGGGCTGTTAAATCGTTCCTGTTAAGTACATCCAACGTTCAGGATACAACACAAATCCACACTCACATGTGCTATTGCGAGTTCCAAGATATGATAGAAGCTATTCAAGCACTCGATGCAGATGTGATCTCGATCGAGTCCTCTAGGAGTAATGCAGACATTATTGAGGCATTCGAGTCGAATGTCTATGACAGAGGGATTGGTCTAGGTGTCTATGATATTCATAGTCCTCGTGTACCTCGAATAGAGGAGATTGATGGAATGATCGATCGTGCATTGCGAGTATTGCCTTCGGAGCTATTCTGGATTAATCCGGATTGTGGTCTGAAGACGCGAAGCATGTCGGAAACCCATGAAGCTCTCACCATCATGATCCAAAGCGCGAAGAAGGCTCGTCAACGGTTATTGAAGCATTAAAGATAAGATCACTATATAAGTCCTTAACCTACAACAATTCATGTTTCCAATCAAGAAAAAAAATGCCGCCACATCGCGAAATGATGTGCCGGCAAGCTAATCTATTAATCTCATGTTGCGACCGTCTGACGAAGGTCATTACGCGTCTTTAGAATAATCTTGCGTATGCTATCCTCTGACAGATGATGTGTGCGAATGAGCTCCATAATAGAGCATTCACCGCTTGTATATTGCTGATATATGTCGTGATTACGTCTATCGATCATATCCTTGGTTCCATTAATTTCGCCCCAGCCGGCCCGTTGCTCTGCGCATTTGGGCACATAAATCAATTCACCGTCAATATACTTTTGTAATTCCTTTAATAATCCGGGGGGCAGAACATCTTTCCCATTCTTATAGCTCACTGATGAATCCTCCTTCAATACCGGTTATGCGTTCTCTATTGTAAACGGCTACCATGTAAATCTACCCGCTTACAATATGGCTTGTGCATTCCCGTGGAGCTTCATCATTCGCCAGCCGTCGATCCAAGTCTTTTAGTGTTTAAACACGATACCCCTCGTGCTCTCTGCTATGTTGCTCTCAATGTCCATTCAGGTGACGGATTTAGACGGCTAACTATTCGGCTAACAATGAAGTACCTCACGGGAATTCACTTTGCTTACTTTTGTCGTCATACGCATTTCTAATCGTCTCCTCTCTTGGCAATTTCCATTTTATTATATACTGCTAATTGTTGTCCGACAAGATGATAAAACAATTATAAGGATACTCTCCTGAGCATTATCGCTAGGTCGTTTCGATCTTCACACCCGACTTATCCTTCAAGCCGTCTCCTTCAGCTTCTTCGATCATTTCCATTTCTGCTTCCTCAGATACTTTCTGCACATGCAGGACGGTGGCCACTACCGCTGTCGCTTCGGAAAGACATTCGACCCCTATTGGCATCTGAATATCACCAACTACGATCTTCTCACCGATGGCAAGGTGACTTATATCCACTTGAATTGAGGCAGGCAGATGCTTTGGCAATGCCTTAACCTCAATCTCATTCATCACAACTTGCCGCATTCCTCCCTCTTTCATACCAAGAGCCTCGCCAATAATTTCAAGTCGGACCAAGGTTCTAATTGGCTCATTCAGATTAATTTGATGGAAATCTACATGCAGCAATTTATTCGGCGTGATCTTATCTCGTTGTACTTCTTTTAGCACCACGCTCTGATGCCCTAATTTCGGTAATTCTATCTCAACAATCTCATGGGAATGCCTATTCACCAACTGCATCAACTGCTTCTCATCGATCATGATAGAGATGGCGGGGTTTTCTCTGCTTGATATGGATCCGGGTACAAACCCCTTATTACGTAATTGCTTCAATTCTGATTTCGTATGTGTGATTCTGTTCTCAGCCTGAATTTTCATGCTCATGAATGATCCTCCTGAAAGTTTGTGATGACCACGCTTGCGGGTGATAAAACTACTTCGTAAGCATACGCTACGTTTTTTCCTATAAATATGAATGTTCCCATTTCCCTCTCAATTCACACGTGCCACCGTTATTTCTTACTCATTATGGAGAAACTGAGTGTAACGAGCGCATACAACACCCCTTCACTCATAGCCATTAGAACAACCGAAGTCGTTAACTCAACCAGTCATCAGTGCATATGCTTACGATGTAGTTTTGTTAGAATGCCGTACTTTGTAAGTCCATTGTTACACAAAACTTTTTGGGAGGTCATATTCATGCATACGGTTTGGAAAGGGGCGATCAGCTTCGGGCTGGTTCACGTTCCTGTTAAGCTATTCACCGCAACGGAATCACACGACATCTCCATGAAGATGCTGCATCGAGAGTTCCACTCACCCATCAGCTACAAACGTACCACGCCAGAATCTCCTGATGAGGTTCCATGGGAGGACATTATCAAAGGCTACGAATACGAGCCCGGGCGATATGTCATGTTCGATAAGGATGAGCTGCAGCAGCTGAGCGAGGAGGCCAGCAAGGAAATTAAGATTGTCGACTTCGTCGATCTGGTTGAGATTGATCCGATCTATTATCAGAAAACCTACTATATGGCACCTGGCGATACGGGGGCCAACGCCTACAATTTGTTGAAAACTGCGCTGCAGGAGAGCGGTAAAATTGGCATTGCTAATGTAACCCTGCGTTCCAAAGGAAGTCTGGCTGCCATCCGGGTCATCGATAATTGTTTATCCATGGTAACTATGCACTATCCAGCAGAAATTCGTCCTGTCACACAAGTCCCGAATCTTCCGGGGAGCACCCAAGTGAATGAACGAGAACTGACGATGGCACGGATGTTAATCGACCAATTATCCACCCATTTCGATCCTACAAAGTTCGAGGATGAATACCGCAAGAGACTGATGCATGCAATTTCCAACAAAATAAATGGTCAACAGATCGTCACAGCGCCTGAGCCGCAACGTGCGAATGTGGTTAATCTCATGGAGGCACTTCAAGCGAGCTTAGAGCAAGCAAGAGCAACCGCCGTGAAGGATACAACCGCTCCAGCCACGAGTGGGAGAAAATCCAGAGCAAAGAGCAGTGCAGGTGTGACAGGTCCGAAATAGAATGGAGATTAAACCATGCAGCTGCCTATTATACCTATGGCTCCAGTGAGCAGTGATGAGATTCCTTGTGGAGAGGATTGGGGCTATCAGCTCAAGTGGGATGGTGTCCGCATCATTGCCTATATGAGTGACGATACAGTAACTCTCTATTCGCGGAGTGGTCTGATCAAGAATACGACCTATCCAGAATTAACGAGAAATCTAGCCGCACTCTCAGGGCGAATGGTGCTGGATGGGGAAGCCATCGTCTTCGATCCGATTAAGCAACGTCCCAGCTTCCCGATGATTCTACAACGTGAGCGTCTAAGACAACCCAATCGGATCGAAGGTGCAGCACAGACGCAGCATATCACCTATGTATTATTCGACCTGATTGAACAGGATGGCGAGGATTTACGGGGGCTTGCCTTTAAAGAGCGTCATGAACGTCTAAAGCTGGCATTCCCAACGAGGAAGGATTGGATTTTCGTTACAGATTTATTCCTAGATGGAGCTTCATTATGGCAATGGGTGGAGAGCAATAGCTGGGAAGGTATGGTGAGCAAACGATTATCGGCACCCTATCGAGAGGGGAAACATCATAAGGATTGGCTGAAGAAAAAAACAAAGCAGCAATTCGAAATGAGTATTGTCGGTTTAACCTTCAAGGAAGGGCAGCTGCTATCGAGCTTGATTATGATGATGAATGAACAATATGCAGGTCGGGTTTCTGGCGGCTTGAATGAATCCCTGAAGCAACAAATTGTACAGCTTCCGAATCATTCCACGTCCCCTTTCTTGAAGTTACCTGCAGATTTGAAGAATGTGAAGCTGGTCTGGCTTAGGAAGCCATTCACTGCAATCGTCTCCTGTCAAGAAATATCAGATTACGGACTGCTGCGCCATCCACAAATCGTAAAGCTAGAATTGGAGTGAAGCATAATGCCAGTAACCGAGAAAGGTACCATCTACATAGAAGGCCAGGAGCTGACCATCACCAACCCGAGTAAGCCATTATGGCCTGAGATGGGTATTACCAAGCTGATGTATCTTGAGAAGCTGGTGTATTTATCTCCGTTCTTATTGAAATATTGTATGAACCGTTATTTAACCGTTATTCGATATCCGCATGGCATCCACGACAAATCCTTTTACCAGAAAAATGCGCCTGAGCCTCGCCCTGATTTTGTTAGCACGGTACCGCACAATGAAATCCAATACATTCATCTCAACAGTTTACCCACCTTGATCTGGTTAGGTAATCTAGCTTGCCTTGAATTCCATCCCTCCTTCGAATGGATCAACACGGACCAGCCAGCGGAGTGGGTGATCGATATCGATCCTTCCTTGGAGGTAGAGCCTCGCATTATGGAGGCTGTCGCTATCATTGGCGATATTCTTGATTCACTGCATATTGCCTCTATTCCCAAAACCTCGGGTGCAACTGGCGTTCAGATTTACATCCCGATACAGCCCAAGTATACGTTCCAGCAGCTAAGAGAACTAGGACATTTCATCGGTCATTACGTCACCGAGAAGCATCCGCAGCTATTCACCATCGAGCGAATGAAGAAGGATCGTGGAGACAAAATTTATTTCGACTACCTTCAACACTGGATGGGCAAGACACTATCTGCTCCTTACACACCAAGAGCGCGTCCCGGCGCTACCGTATCTACCCCATTACTATGGGATGAGGTACGACAGAACGTTAGCGCGCTTGATTATAATCTGCTCACCATCGAATCCAGACTTAGTCACTATGGTGATCTTATTGCACAAGTACCGCAGCAGTCGCTCGATCATGTATTCTCTTATATTAAAGCTTGAAGTAAAGCTAATCATCCCATTTCTTCGAGTACGCCTTATTCGTAACCCATATGGTTAATCCAATACATATTAGACCAATGATACCCACTGCTATCCATACACCAACTCCAGGCACGCCATACACCTCCTTATATTCATACTGAAGCATCAGATAGTCTATATTTGAACTGCTTCGGTGAGCAATTATTAAACCTGCGGAACATGTCATAGAAATGACCCAGATTTGATATCCCCACTAGCTCGGCTACCTCAGCAATACTACGATCCTCTGTTAATAACATTTGCTCCGCTTTTTTGATTCTTTTGAAATTCACATAATCTGTGAACGACATCCCTATCGCTTTTTTAAACACCTTAATAAAATAATAATAGCTGAGATTAACCTGCTTCATCACATCTTCAATTAATATCTTTTCCGCCAAATGCTCATCAATATACTGAAGAACAGGTTGAATTCGCTCCATGAATGGATCATGATGGTAGTTCAACAGCAATTGGCTGTCATTCCGAATCAGAAGCAGGAAAATATTCTTAATCATAGCAGATACGGCAAGCTCGTACCCCTTCTCCTGCTGATCCGTCTCTTTATAAATATTCATGATACATTGAGCGATCTGTTCACGCACCGACTCATTCCCTCGAACAATGTAGTTCAAGCGGCTTAATGGCCGAAGTACATTGGAGAAATATTTCATATTACTAACTGTACTCTGATCCATATGCTTCTGTAAATCGAATTGGAATACAAGATAACGAAGGGGTTCCACAGAACACTGCTGGGTTGTATGCGGCTCACACGACCCTAAGATCACCACATCACCTTGCTGAACGACGAATTGCTCTTCTGGAAGATAGACGGTCATAGCGCCACGGAGAACAAGTAAAAATTCAACCTCTTTGTGATAATGCCAGATTAACGACTCCTTGCCTTTAGTTGATGCTGCCTTTTCTTGCGAAATAATCTCTTGATCGGAAAGTGCTGGGCCTTCAATCTGCCAAATACGTATGCATAAGAATGGGTTCTGATATACAACCTTCTCATGAACCATGCCCATATACATACGAACCAACTCCTTCTGATCGATCAGCCTTGTGAGCATAATAGCATAAGTATATTTGTATCATAACGTGAATTTATGAATATATCCATAGCAGGATTGAGTAAGAATTGAACAAAATAAGGCATATTATTGTCGAATAGCAGCATCTATAATTAGGATAACTTAGGAGGTGCTTCATATGGAGAACAAGATCAGGGTAACAGTATGGAACGAATATAGACACGAGCAAGAGAGCGAAATTGTCCGAAGCGTGTATCCCCGTGGTATTCACAACGCAATTAAGGAAGGCTTGGAAGCTGAGTATCCAGTGCAGGTTGCTACATTAGACGAGCCTTACAATGGCTTAACCGATTCCAAGCTCGATGAGACAGATGTACTGATCTGGTGGGGACATAAAGCTCATGATGATGTATCCGATGATACCGTCCAACGCGTGTATGACCGAGTACTGAGAGGAATGGGACTCATCGTCTTACATTCAGGCCATTTTTCTAAGATATTCAAGAAGCTCATGGGTACCTCATGTGATCTGAAGTGGCGAGAAGCCGACGAGAAGGAACGGATTTGGGTTGTTGCACCTGGACATCCTATCGTTGCTGGAATAGGAGAGTACATCGAGCTTCCGGAGGAAGAGATGTATGGTGAGCATTTTGACATCCCTCAGCCGGACGAGCTCGTTATGGTCAGTTGGTTCGAGGGCGGGGATGTATTCCGAAGCGGCTGCTGTTATACACGCGGATTAGGGAAGATCTTCTACTTCCGTCCAGGTCACGAGACGTATCCTACCTACTACAATAGCGAGATTCGCCGAGTGATTTCCAATGCGGTTGCCTGGTCTGCACCGAATCATAGACCCTATCCCCAATATGGGAATGCCGTTCCAGCACTGGAACCGATTAAGGGTAGAGCGGAGTAGAGTACGAAGTAATAAGATGACCGCCCTCTGGGCGGTCATTTGTTTAGGGTAAATAGAAGAAATAGTAACACACTATCTATGCAGTTATTTTATTGACATTCCAAGGAATTATTACTGAAATTGAGATTTAACCGAATAATCGCATATCCCATTTGCTCATATCGTTGTAATAAGGCACACTTCCATAATGTAATACTGGAAACCCCTGTGTTATTCTCGACATTTCGCTCCCATTTCACGCTGTAGAGGCTCTTCGGTACTCTATTCTCGACATTTCGCTCCCAACTCACGCTGTAGAGGCTCTTCGGTACTCTATTCCCGGCATTTCGCTCCCAACTCACGCTGTAGAGGCTCTTCGGTACTCTATTCTCGACATTTCGCTCCCATTTCACGCTGTAGAGGCTCTTCGGTACTCTATTCTCG
>JBBDTA010000129.1:4625-15987 GCA_040904605.1 Paenibacillaceae bacterium | reverse complement strand
CTCGACATTTCGCTCCCATTTCACGCTGTAGAGGCTCTTCGGTACTCTATTCTCGGCATTTCGCTCCACACTGTTGCTCACTTCTATTATAACCATATTTCATATTATATTTAAAAGCCCTAATGATTATAAAATGGACTGTTTACTCTCGCGATCACCGAATATGGATGGTCCAAACCATATGACTATTATCATGAGAAGAACTCCAATACTCGTTGTCAATCCAGCGATCTGAAGCCAATTGGGCAAATGCTCAGTCATATCATAAATATAACCTCCAATAATAGGTCCGAGGAAAGCAGCTACACCTGTAACAGCAGAGAATACAGCAATATACATAGGCCGGTCTGCCTTGGGTGTATCCCCGATAATAAAGTTGAACATCAGCAGATTAAAGCCTCCTTGACCAATACCCAGCAGGATGTGGATGATGACTAACACCAGGATTGCAGGAATGATAATGGTTGCCCCCCACAACAAGCAGGCTGCAGCGATAATCGGAAAGGTCCAGAATAATAACTTACGTGTAGGGATACGCGCATTCAAATTACCCCAATAGTAATAACTAATCATCATACTTACGGTTGAAACAATGGTCAATATCGATACGACAAAATAACTGAGCTCCATAATAGAGAACATAATTAGACTGAATAAGGGAACGACCATATTCTGCAAGAATAGAAAGCCCGTTATAAATAACATTGCTCTGAAAAAAACAGGGTTCTCGAAAGGTTTCTTGACCATGAGCTTCAAATTAGGTGCTGTCGATTTCTCAAAGGGCATGTTCGGATAGAATAATAATGTAATGATGTTCATAACGCTTCCCACAGCGCAGATCTGAAATAGAATCCGGTACCCGTCCATGCCGGGGTAAGCATCCAGAATGTACCCACCTACGAATAATGTGATACTCACTGTACCCCACAACAGCATACTGCGTATCCCAAAATAACGACCTCTAATTTGACCAGGTACCATATCCGAAATCAATGAAGACCATATGACGCTGCCAATTGCATTAGAAAGAAAAGCGATACTATAGAATATGACATACAACTCAAAGTAAAAATGCTCGGATACCAAGAAGGGTACAGCACCTGTTAACGTCCAGAATACACGATGTACCCCTGCGAATATGATTAAACCAAGTCGACGGTTCGTGAATCGTTGCATGACATATGCTGCCGGAATTTGTACTAGATTAAACAATGCTGGAATAGCTAGCACGAGACCAATCTGAAAGGAGGACGCCCCTAACAGGAGCAAATAGCCTGTTAAGAAGGGCACGCCTAATAAAGTAACCGTCACCATGGCCGGGAAGCCTTCGATGGTGGCGGCGAGTAAATTTTTGCGATATAAGGATCGTTTTTTGTTAGATTTTTCTAACCCTGTCTGAATAATTCCCATATGTGAAGACCCCTTGAATTATAATATTGCCTGAGGATCTTTAAGATAATGTAGCAATGTGCGTACCATCGCGCCAGTAGCGCCCTGCGGATCCATCCCTCTTGCCTTCCAGAGCCAAGCCGTACCACCTGTATCCAGATGAATCCAGGGGATATCATCAGCGAATGTGCCAATGAATAGCCCTGCTGTTATAGTGCCTGCCAATCTACTTCCTGTGCTATTCTTCAAATCAGCTACAGAGCTCTTCAGCATCTCCTTGAACTCTGGATATACGGGTAACTGCCACACCTTCTCACCACTACGTCCGGCTGCCTTTAAGAACTGATCAAGGAATGCCTCGTTGTTCGTAATAGCTGCTGTAGCCACATCCCCTAATGCCACTAGTACCGCCCCTGTTAATGTTGCTACATCGATTAGCTGCGTTGCACCTAATTGTCGGGCATATGTGATTGCATCAGCTAGAACAATACGTCCCTCTGCATCCGTATTCAGCACCTCGATGGTACGTCCACTCATCGTAGTGATAATGTCTCCCGGTTTATAAGCACTACCCGAGGGCATATTCTCAGCAGCAGGTATAACCGCTACCACATTCAATTTAAGCTTCAAGCGACTGAGTGCCTGCATGACCCCCAAGACAACAGCAGCACCACCCATGTCACTGATCATCTCTTCCATACCATCAGCTTTCTTGAGTGAAATACCTCCTGTATCGAAGGTAATGCCTTTACCAATCAAACCATATACCGTATCAGATTGTAGTGATCCCTTGTAGCTCAAGACAATCATCCGAGGTGCATGAGCGCTGCCTTGGCCCACAGCAGACAATCCACCCATACCAAGCGTTTGAATTTCTACTTCTCCAAGCACATGGCAGTTCATACTACCTATGTCAGCCAGCTTCATTGCCTCGTCCGCTAAAGTGGAAGGTGTAAGCATATTGCTAGGCATATTGGTCAGATCTCGTGCATAATTCGTCGCATCCGAGAATGTGATTGCCTCAGTGATGGCTTGCTCTAATCGTAGCGGGTCATGACCCTCATTGATCATGAATTCAACACGCTGTAAAGGATTGGATGCTGCCGCATCCGATTGCTGATAGGATCGAATCGTATAGCTTCCGAGTCCAATCCCTTCGGACCATGCACCCATACATTCTTCGATCGTTACGGATAAATCCGAATGAAGACAGGTTGTGAGATCGATAGCAATCTGATGAAGATGGTGCTGGGCTGCTAGTCGGGCGGTATGAGCTCCAAGCTCTCTCATCCGTTGCAAAGGAAGCTTACTGTCCTTGTTATAGTAAACAATAAGATTGGGGATGGGATGTAGTCCCATTGTAGGAATGACCATCTCTAAGGATAGGGATCCTGTTGCGAGCTGCCTGCTGATCGCTTGTTGAATAACAAGTGCGATCGGAGTAGGAAATTGTGCCAAAACTGCATTGGAGTCATCAAAAAGACAGAAGGCCAATGCTTCACAGCCTTCTGTATGTAGCTGTGGCGTACGCACAGTTGTAATCTGAAATTGAATGTCGGGTGCTGGCAAGTTCCATCTCCTCAAAAGTTTTTGATGACCACACTAATGGTCGAAAAAACTGCTTCGTAAGCATAAGCTTAGTTTTTGATGATTGCTCTAGTTATAGAAATGCACAGCTTCCTGAACGGTTCGTTGCATCGGTAAGTGATATGGACATTTGTCCTCACATAATGGCTTATCTTTGCACGGCTCATAATCCGAACAAGCTGTAATCTTCTCTCTATGCTTCTCGAACCATTGTTGACCTTTCGGTAATAAGCCGAATTTTTCTCTTACTACACTGGAAATCATGACATCTGGAATAGATATTTCCAATGGACAGGAGCAGTAGTTACATCGTCGGCAATGATGTGAACCAAGTTCACTTGCAAGCTTCTCTAACTCAAACTTTTCCTCTTTACTTACCTGGATGTCCATCGCTTTTATATTTTCTTTCACCTGATCTACACTGATCATTCCCGATATAATTGTATTGACGTCCTGAGAATAAGAGTATCTGATTGCTTTATCGACAGGCTGCACGAATCCACCGGATAGTGGCTTCATCACAGTTCTGCCCATTCCTAGTTTCTTTGCCGTGGGGATGAGTTCCTGTAGTGCAAAAGGCTGTACTAAGCTCAAGTGGCATAATACCTGATCGAATTGCCCTTTACTAATCCAGCGTGCCAGGAGGTCAGGTCGATGGCCGCTAATGCCAATAAACCGCACCTTACCTTCCTGCTTGGCCTCTAAGACTGCTTCATAAGCACCCTTCTCACCCATGATGGTTTTATATTCTTCCACATAATTAACATAATGAACCTGGACCAAGTCCAGATAATCCGTTCTCATCCTAACCAAGCTGCGTTCGATCTGAGCTTTGGCATTCTCATAGCTGCGTTCTCCAGTCTTGGTAGCTAGAAAATATTCCTGTCTACGGTGTGAGATACTCTCGCCAATAATTTCCTCACTATTGTTATATGCCGCAGCAGTATCTATATAATTTATACCATGATCCAGCGCATAGTTAAGAGCTTGCTTGGCCTGTTCAAGAGGAACACCTGGCAAATTCATCGCACCAAAGCCAAGCGATGATACTTGATAACCAGTTGACCCAAATTGCTCGTATTTCATATTCATCCCTCCACTGCTCATTATATAACAGATTGGGGAAGTAATGATGAGATATAAAGCAACTTCATAAAAAAACAAACAACACGGAATTACCCGTCCCGATTTGACCAATCTTCATCTTTCTCCTGTTGGTCATCTTGCTCATCTTGGTCATCTTGGTCATACTGCTCATTTCGGTCACTTCTATCATCACGATCATTTTTCATTTCATTCTTATTTTGCTTTATCTCATTTTCAATCTTCTTCTGTTCCTTCTTCTGTTCCTTCTCTTGCTCTTCCTTCTCTTTCCTTTGCACTATTTTTCTTTGTTCCTTCTCCCTCTCTCGCACTTTCTTTGCTTCCTCTTTCTCGTCCTGTCGCTCTTCCCTCATCCGTTCTGCTCTGCGATTTTTCTCTTGCTGTTGATCTAGCTTTACTTTTACTTTGTCATTGCCCTGATCATGATCATCATTTTTACTACTACTATTATCTTTTTTATTATTATCTTTATCATCATTACTATCGTCATTACTATCATCATTCTTGCGGTCCTTTTTCTCATCATGCAGTTCTTTTAGCATCGTTTTAAACTCTTCTTTCGTTACCTTACGCTCCTTCGGCAGAATTTCTTCAATTCCACCATTTTCTATGATCATTTGCTGAATAGGCTTTTCCTTCAATTCTTCATCTGAAGTGGATTTTTGATTTTTCCGAGTCAATAGCTGCATCGCTTTCTTCCCAGTAGATACACCCTGAGCGACAGCTTCATTACGTACTTCCTGTGGTGCGGTAATGGCTGTAACTATGATCTGCTCTTTAGGTGCAGTGTGTGTCTTATTAATAGCATCAATAAATTTCAGCTTAACTTTCTCCGCCAGTTCGATTTCATAATCCTTCTGATCTTTATTCATAACGGTACTTGCAATGATAATGTTGGCCTTTCCACTATCTAGATAATGGCCTAGTTCAATTCTCTGAACAATGAGGTCTGAGAATACTTCCAACGTTAAGCCTTCGTAAGCTAAATCCTTAACTAGCTCTAAACCATCATCATTAATTCCTCGAACCTCTATTACATGCTCATTCTCATCGATACCTACTTCAATGCTTGGATTAATATCCATCGTTACATAAGCTGCTACTTTATTGGTAGAACCACCTTCACCTAATATACTTAGAAGTGCAACAATCATAAGGCAGAATACCGAAGCAGCGGCAATAGCGAATGGGCGAGGCGCACGCCAATTCATCGACGGCTTCTTAATGATATCCACATAAGAAATTTCTTCTCCGAGTTGACAGGAGCGGTCTTGCTTAGCAATCTGCTTGAATTGTCCATCAGGTGTCATGACAAGAATAGATTGTTCAGCAATATCCATAACTATGCCTTTGTGCATATTAACCGCTCCTCTCAGTCGATGTCGGATCACCGTATAAGTAATCCCTTAAATAAGGGTAAGAACCTGAATAAATTAAGGCTACAGCTATTAAATACTTGCGATTACGCTCCAATGTTTTGCGGGATACATCTAGAAGATCTAATAATTCCTTAATGGGCAGCATCTTCTTCGATCTTAGCAATAGCATGAGATGATCATTGCTCGCTAATGTTCGACCGATACCCATCAACAGCCGCCTTGAATCTATATGCTTAGGTGAACATTCAGCCAACTCGGTAAAGGTGATACCATACACTAACAAATCCGTACTGAAATCCTTGATCTCTGAGCCACGATCCTCTACTATTCGTTCTTTCTCGTAATACTGTACAGCTTGATGTACTTCCACCGGATTAATGATCTGGTTCTCTTCGTCCACTACTTCGAAGGAAGATAGCGGAACCTGCTGTTGAAATCGTTGTTCTTTTCTCAGATAGTCAATTAAACGTCGACGAATAACGGTCTCCGCGAAGCTCAGGAACGATCGTCCCGATTCTGAGGAAAACTTATTCAATGCTTCGTTGAAGCCATCTAACGCAATGCTGAATTCATCATCCCTTGAGGGATCAATATAACGTCGACAGAATCGACTAGTGATCTTAGCAATGAATGGCTGGTAATCGGTAATGATTCTATCGCGTAGAGCCAAATCACCATCCTGCACTATCAGCACCTGTTCCTCTAGAGAATCGACAGCATGTGCTCCCGATTGTTCAAGCTTGGGTTTACCTATAAATCGTTTGAATAGTACGAGTAGCAACATTTCCACCTCGCCATACAGTTTTCGCACATAGTCCTCAATTTATGGGGGTTAGCGATTATAAATCTTAACAATATAATCTTATACCCCAATAAGAAAGAAACGTCTCAAGAATGAGACGTTTCTTTTTGCGAATAAGTTCCACTAGCTTATCTTGTTGTGATTCCTCTGCTTGAGCTTCAGCCTCCGCTCACTCAATACATGTAATCGTTTCTTTAATTGCTCCTGCCATTCTACATCCTCCAGAAGCTGCGCAACAGACAATAAATCAAGTGCCATGTCAATCTGATTACGGACAACATCCAATGGCTCTTCGTGCTCCGTATTCACACAGTTCTCGTAGAGTCGATCATTCTTCCCAACATCTACATATTCGGCGAAATTAACCTCCGCAGCCCCATCCGTATGTGCATACTCGGCCAAGATATCATACTCATTCTCAATCAAGTAATGAACCTGAATATGGTGGCACACTGGGCAAAATAGAAGTGGTACGTTATGGATTTGGGTGCGAATATGCTTCAAAGTACCACGCGTTCCGATCATGCTTGCTCCACAGCAAAAACTCATGGCCGATCCCTCCATCCTGAAAGGAAATATACTACTTTTATATTCGGCTCGGATGTAAAAAATCCTTTTTTTATTCTATTCCATAGGTTGCTAAATACTTCTCGGCTGTCCAAAGCTGTTCTAATTCTGTAGGATCTGACAGTTCAACGACGATCATCCAGCCATCCTCATATGGTGATTCATTCACCTTCTCTGGAGCATCAACTAATGCAGAGTTCACTTCGATGACCTTGCCGCTAACGGGTGCATAGAGCTCGGAGACGGTCTTAACAGACTCAACGCTACCGAAAGGATCGCTGAATTGAATGACATCTCCCACCTCTGGCAGCTCAACGAATACGATATCCCCTAGCTCGCCTTGTGCGAAATCGGTAATACCGATCGTCACACGGGTGCCTTCTAATTTTGCCCACTCATGCTCTTCACTATATTTTAATTGCGCTGGTACATTCATATGTAATCTCCTCTAAAAAAGATTTTGATGGTTCGTAAGCAGTCGAGAAAACGACTTCGAAAGCGTATGCTATTCTATAGATTTCACACCCAGAATTTTCTGTATACGTTGATCCACCATCTGCAACCCACGTTCACCCGCTTGGAAGTGACGAAGCTGCAGCTTATCATCGAACAAATAATAGGCAGGTACATATTCATTCTGAAAGGCATCTGTCACCGCATGTGCATTGTCAATAATAATGGGATGGGTTAATTCATACTGGCGGATTGTCGCCTTAATCGGTTCGATCTCTGTATCCTTCTCAGAACGTGGCATATGTACACCAATGATCTTGAGATTATATTGTTCTCCGTACACATCACGCCAATGGTTAATAAAGGGGAGACCTTCCTTACACAGGTGGCAGCTTACAGCCCAGAAATGAACGAGAATCGGGTGACCCTGTATTGCTGCTTGATCCACCTGCCCATTGACCCATTCGGTTACACCTGTAAAATCAGGAATTTCCGTACGTAATTTCATCGGCATCTCTGTGGGCTCTCCTTTCCCTTTCGCAAGAAAATCCCCCATGCCTGCACAACGGCTGACAAGAGGGAATGGATCATCGATTAGACCGTAACGAGATTTTTTTGGCCTGGTTTCCAGTTCGCTGGGCATAAGCCACCAGACTGTAACGCTTGAAGAACACGAAGAGTTTCGTCTACACTACGACCTACATCGTTATGGTTCACAACTTGATATTTCAATTCGCCTTCTGGATCTATAATGAATAGACCACGCAAAGCGATACCTTCTTCCTCAATCAATACGCCATAATCACGAGAAACCTTATGTGTTAAATCAGCTGCAAGCGGGAAATTCAGCTTGCCAAGCCCATTCGCATCACGAGCTGTGTTGATCCATGCACGATGCGAAAATTTGCTATCTGTGCTGACTCCAAGAATTTCACAATCCAAGTCATCGAACACATCCGCAGAATCACTTAACGCTGTTATTTCTGTAGGACATACGAAAGTGAAATCCAAAGGATAGAAAAACAACACAAGCCATTTGCCTTTATAGTCGGATAATGATACTTTACCGAAATCAACTCCGTTACCAATTGCTGTCTCCATAGTAAAATCAGGTGCTTCTTTCGCTACTAATCGGATACTCATTGATAGTTCCTCCCTAAAATAGTTAATACTTACGCTTACCATCGATTTAGCTATTCGACAGCATGTCTAACAAAATGTTAGCATCCAAGAAAATCAAAGTCAAATTCTCATATGTTGAATGATAAGTTCACCCATCCGTACTGTTCCGATTGCCTTACTCTTGTCCACTGCGATATCGCCTGTACGATGTCCAGCGTCAAGTACTTCCTTAACCGCAGTTTCGATGGCTGCAGCAGCATCCTCATAATTAAAGGTAAGACGGAACATCAAGGCTACAGATAGGATTGTAGCAATCGGGTTGGATATACCTTGTCCAGCAATGTCAGGAGCAGAGCCATGTACGGGCTCATACAAGCCAAAGCTACCTTCACCAAGTGACGCAGATGACAGCATACCAATGGATCCAGTCAGCATGGCAGCTTCGTCACTGAGAATATCACCGAACATGTTCTCGGTCACAATGACGTCAAAGCTTGATGGACGGCGAAGCAGCTGCATCGCGCAATTGTCGACCAATATGTGTTCAACTTCAATATCTGGGTATTCGGGAGCAACCCGATTTACAACCTCCCGCCAGAGACGTGAAGTCTCCATCACATTCGCTTTATCGACGGAAGCCAGTTTCTTGCGACGTTTACCTGCGATCTCGAATGCTTGCCGAACAATTCGTTCAATTTCTAATACATTATATACACAAGTGTCCGTTGCTTCTTGACCATTAATGGTATCTCTGCGGAATTTCTCACCGAAGTAGCTGCCCCCGGTCAGTTCACGAACCACAACCAAATCCGTACCTTCTAGAACCTCTGGCTTAATCGTAGATGCTTCCTTCAAGCAATCGAATACCGTCGCCGGTCTAATATTCGAGAATAATCCCAATTCTTTACGAATACCGAGGAGACCTGTTTCTGGTCTTAGCTCCTTCGGATTGTTATCCCATTTCGGACCGCCTACTGCTCCCAATAATACAGCATCGGCTCTACGGCACATGGCTAGTGTATCATCCGGCAACGGTGTTCCTCTCTGATCAATGGCAATACCACCGAATAAGCCATATTCCATTTCGAATTTGTAGCCGAATAGTTCTGTTATACGTTTCAATACTTTCTCTGCTTCAGCTACTACCTCCGGACCAATTCCATCCCCAGCAATAACAGCAATTTTCTTCACGTCGGACATTGTATTCACTCCTCAAAGGTTTTGGATGGTCGCGCAAGCGATCGAAAAGACGTAAATTTCCACTATTCCTGTTGTACCATATTTCGATCGTGGTTACAAAGATATAAATACTATTGTTGTTATAGGTATTTCCTATGAAAGCGCACCTCAAAAAGCTCGTTTCGCTAACCATCAACGAAACGAGCTTTCATGTTATTATATTAAGCTCATATTGCCACGATCGCCCTTGGCTGGAGCTTTACGCTTCTCGATCAGACGGTTAATCGCATCGATATACGCTCTTGCACTAGCTTCAAGAATATCTGTACTAACGCCTCTGCCTTGAACGGATACACCGTTCTGCTTCAGCACAACATGCACTTCTCCTAGTGCATCTGTTCCTTGTGTAACAGATTGAATACCGTAGTCCTCAAGCTCCACCTGCTCACCAGTAGCCTGATCAATCGCTAGATAGATCGCATCAACTGATCCATTACCTTGAGCTGTTAATTCAACCACATTACCATCTATCGTTCTCAGAGAGACGATAGCAGTGGGTACAGATTGATTAGAGTAAGCGACCTGAAGCTTATCCAGTACGAATGTCTCTAGAGTCTCAATAAGCTTCTCCTCGATCATCGCGCGAACATCCTCATCCGTCACATGCTTCTTCTTGTCAGCGATATCCTTGAACTTATTGAATGCAACATTTATCTGTTCTTCAGATAGATCATATCCCATATCAATTAGCTTCTCACGGAAGGCGTGCCTACCGGAATGCTTGCCCATGACAAGCTTGCTTTCCTTCAATCCGATCGTTGCAGGTGTCATGATTTCATAAGTCGACTTTTCTTTAAGCATTCCGTCCTGATGAATGCCCGATTCATGGGCAAACGCATTGGCCCCCACAATCGCCTTATTACCCGGTACCACCATGCCTGTCAATTTGCTAACTAAGCGGGAGGTACGATAGATCTCACTTAACACAAGATCGGTCTTGGCCTGAAAGAAGTGCTGTCTGGTTTCTAACGTCATGGCTACTTCTTCTAGCGATGTATTACCAGCACGTTCACCAATCCCATTGATCGTTCCTTCGATCTGTTCGGCACCACCCAGAACGGCTGCTAATGCATTGGCTGTTGCCATACCCAAATCGTCGTGACAATGAGCACTCAGTTGAATCTTCTCGATTCCCTTAACGTTCTCTCTTAAAACCTTGAAGATATTACCGAATTCCCCGGGGGTCAAATAACCAACAGTATCTGGAATGTTGACAACCGTTGCGCCAGCACGAATAGCCATCTCCGTCACTTCACATAGGAAGTCTAATTCCGTACGACCTGCATCCTCAGGAGAAAATTCTATCTTGTCAAAATATTTTTTCGCATACTTGATTGCTGCTTCAGCTGATTCTAATACCTGCTGCTTATTCATTCGAAGCTTATGCTCTCGATGAATAGGAGAAGTTGCTAGGAACAGATGCAGACAAGGATCCTGTGCACCAATGAGCGCCTCACGTACGGCATCGATATCCTGTGTTCGCGAGCGTGCCAGGCCGATTATACTAGCATTCTTCACAGCACGCGCAACCGCATTAACCGCTGCGAGATCTCCCGGAGATGCTGCTGGAAAACCTGCTTCAATCCGGTCTACGCCAAGCTTCTCTAGCTGTAGACCGATTTCCACCTTCTCCTGGGTATTCAGATTAACGCCGGGTGATTGCTCACCATCGCGCAATGTTGTATCGAAGATATAAATCTTACGCATGTTTAATCCTCCT
>JBBDTA010000129.1:0-4525 GCA_040904605.1 Paenibacillaceae bacterium | reverse complement strand
TAAAGTTTTATATGATCACACAAGTGATCAATAAAACTACATCGTAAGCATAAGCCTTAAAGTTTTATATGATCACACAAGTGATCAATAAAACTACATCGTAAGCATAAGCTTAGATCCCATTACTTCTTGATCCAATGCATTAATTTACGAAGCTCAGCGCCTACTACTTCAATTGGATGCTCTGATTCATTGCGACGTGTTGATGTCAAGAATGCACGATTGGATTGATTTTCTAGAATGAAATCACGAGCAAATTTACCTTGTTGGATATCACTTAATACGGCTTTCATTTCTTTCTTCGTTTCTGCTGTAATAATACGAGGACCCGTTACATAGTCACCATATTCAGCTGTGTTACTGATGGAATCGCGCATAGTAGCTAATCCACCTTCATAAATTAAATCCACGATCAGTTTAGTTTCATGCAAACACTCGAAGTAAGCCATCTCAGGTGCATACCCGGCTTCTGTTAATGTTTCGAATCCAGCTTTGATCAGTGCACTGATACCGCCACACAGAACAGCTTGCTCTCCGAATAGATCAGTTTCAGTTTCTTCACGGAATGTAGTTTCGATAACGCCAGCACGTGTACAGCCAATACCTTTAGCATAAGCCATACCAACAGCCATAGCATTACCAGTTGCATCCTGCTCAATCGCGATTAAGCCCGGTACGCCAAAGCCTTCAACATATGTACGACGAACCATATGACCAGGTGATTTTGGAGCAACTAGTAGAACATCTGTATCCTTAGAAGCAACAATTTGTCCGAAATGAACATTAAAGCCATGTGAGAACAATAATGCTGCACCTTTTTTCAAATTAGCTGCAATCTCTTCATTGTAAACTCTGGCTTGTGTTTCATCAGGCATAAGAATTTGCACAACATCTGCACGCTTTGTAGCTTCACTAACGGATAGTACTTCAAAACCATCATTCTTAGCTTTGTCGAACGATTTACCTTCACGTAAACCAATGATAACCTTCAGACCACTATCACGCAGGTTTTGTGCTTGAGCATGACCTTGACTACCGTAACCAATGATTGCGATTGTTTTACCTTTAAGTACGCTTAAATCTGCATCTTTCTCATAATACATAGTAACTGCCATTAGAATAGTGCCTCCTAAAATTTTTTAGATTTTTGGGAACAAGCGAATAGTAACTTGCGGTTGTTCCTTATTATTTTGCAATACCTCTGATCATAGCGGTTGCACCGGTTCTCGTCAATTCCCGAATACCATATGGCTTTAATAATTCGACCATGGCATCGATTTTTTCCGAATCACCTACAACTTGAACAATAAGTGTACTTGGTCCGATATCAACTACGGAGGCACGGAATGTTTCTACGATACCGAGAATCTCTGGTCTCATCGCAGGCTCAGCATTAATCTGAATAAGTGCAAGCTCACGCGCAACCATTGGATTTGAGCTGATATCATTAACTTTGATGACGTCAACAACTTTATAGAGCTGCTTCGTAATTTGCTCCAGCGTATGGTTATCTCCCGTGGTGACGATGATCATTCTAGATAATCCCGCTTCTTCAGACGAACCTACGGTAATACTCTCAATATTAAAGGCACGGCGTCCGAACAATCCGGATACACGCTGCAATACACCCGGCTGGTCATTGACAAGTATGGAAATCGTATGTTTGATTGTTTTCATTCGAAATCCCCCATTAGCATCTCCCCAATTGTTGAACCATGAGTAACCATAGGAAGTACGTTCTCATACTTGGCTACAACAAAATCAATAACAACTGGACCCGGATGATCTAGTGCTTCCTGCCACACTTGACGTGCTTCTGCTTTATTCGTTGCACGAAGACCTTTAACACCATAAGCCTCTGCTAGCTTTACGAAATCGGGGCTTCCAGCTAGATCAATGTGACTATAACGATGGTCGTAGATGATTTCCTGCCACTGTCTAACCATTCCTAACACTTGATTGTTAATGATAACAACCTTGACTGGAATGTTATTGATCGCACATATCGCTAATTCCTGTGCACACATCTGCATTCCACCATCACCGTTTATGGAGATGACAAGCTTATCTGGATGTGCCACCTGGGCACCGATTGCTGACGGAAATCCGAAGCCCATAGTTCCTAGACCACCTGAGGTAATCATCGTACGAGGGTGCTTGAATTTGTAAAATTGAGCAACCCACATCTGATGCTGTCCAACATCCGTAGTAACGAATGCTTCACCCTGTGTTGTTTCACTAAGCATCTCAATTACGAATTGTGGTTTTAATTCTGTATCAGAATCCTTGTAGCGAAGCGGAAATTCCTTCTTCCAATCCTGAATCTGTTGAATCCAAGCAGCCGATTTAGCTTGCTTAGTCTTCTGATTAGCAAGCTGAAGCACATTCTTAACATCACCTACACAAGGGATAGCTGTAATTACGTTCTTCCCAATCTCTGCAGGATCTACGTCGATATGAGCAATCTTGGCTTTAGGAGCAAAGCCATCCAGCTTCATCGTCACACGATCATCAAACCGAGCGCCGATGGCGATTAATAAATCGCAATTTTGCAGAGCATGATTCGAAGCATAAGTCCCATGCATACCCGGCATACCTATCCAGAGTGGATTGCCGCTTGGAAAACCACTAATGCCCAGAAGTGTAGTCGTCACTGGTATTTGGGCCTTCTCTGCAAATTCCAATAGTTCCTTGCCAGCATCAGCATACACAACACCGCCGCCTGCAAGAATGACTGGACGCTCTGCTTCCTCAATGGCTTTCAAGAGCTTATCCACTTGCAGCTTATTCGGCATTACTGTCGGATTATATCCCCGAATACTTACTTTGTCCGGGTATTTAAAAGCTGCTTCATGAGATGATACGTCCTTCGGAATATCTATGAGTACGGGTCCTTTACGACCTGTGGAAGCAATGTGGAATGCTTCTCTGATAATTCTAGGCAAATCTTCAACATGTCGCACGAGGTAGCTATGCTTGGTTATTGGCATTGTGATTCCAGTTATATCCGCTTCCTGAAAAGCATCCGTACCAATGTATGGTAACGCCACATTACCTGTGATCACAACTAGAGGAACTGAGTCCATATAAGCTGTAGCTATTCCCGTCACCAAATTCGTTGCACCGGGTCCAGAAGTTGCAATACAGACACCTACTTTACCAGTTGATCGTGCATAGCCATCAGCAGCATGAATGGCACCTTGCTCATGACGAGTTAACAAATGCTTAAAATCAGGGTTCTTATGCATCGCATCGTAGATGAAAAGAACTGCTCCACCAGGGTAGCCGAACACTGTGTCAACACCCTCTAGTAGCAGGCTCCGCAGCAGAATATCAGAGCCAGTAATGATATCAGGCTGCATTAATTTTTCGCGCAGTTGATCGTCTAACAACTTCGGGTTTTTCATACTCATAGATCTCAAACCTCCTTATTTGGTGGTTTTCTTCTTAACACAGAAAACCCCTTCATTCCGAACAGACGCAATAAGCGTATGCTCGGGACGAAAGGGACTTAAATTCCTTCGTGGTACCACCCAGATTTGTTGTATGCTTCACAACACACAACCTTGGCAGGTGAGAGACATGTCTCCACCTTGGCATTGTAACGTGTGCAAGACGATTCCTCTTAATAATCAGGGATTGTAATACGCAATCGATTCCCTTCTTTTCAGAGAAACAGCTCAGAGGTGACTTCACATATAAGGGGTTAAGGCATCGGTTTCAGCTATCCTCTGCTCTCTGAACATAAGAGCCCTTATTGCTTTATCCTCTTCACAGCCGATAATCTAAGAATATCTTTTGTAGATTACGTTTAATTATACAACAGCGCACATATTAGTCAATACATTATAGGTTAATTTTTTGTTTAGCTACGCCAGCCAATTCGTTGAAGGACTTCAGATCATTAACTGCAAGATCAGCAAGCATTTTGCGGTTAATTGCAACTCCTGCTAGCTTCAATCCGAACATGAGCTTGCTGTAGGAAAGACCATTAATACGTGCTGCAGCATTAATACGTACGATCCACAACTTGCGGAAATTACGTTTAACTAGACGACGATCCCGATACGCGTACATGTAAGATCTCATTACTTGCTCGTGAGCAGTTTTGTACAAGCGATGCTTGGAACCAAAGTAACCTCTTGCCAGCTTTAATACTTTCTTATGACGACGGCGTGTTGTGAAACCACCTTTAACTCTAGCCATGATTGTGTACCTCCTAAAAGTTTTGTGCAACATATTGACTTACAAAGTAATGTCATTCTAACAAAACTACTTCGTAAGCATATGCTTATTGATTATTTAACGTAAGTAATCATTTGTGCTATGCGCTTATGATCGCCTTTAGTCATGATTGCGATTTTCCCTAGTTTACGTTTACGTCCTGGGGATTTACCTTCAAGCTGATGTCTCTTGAAAGAATGGTTAATTTTAATCTTACCAGAGCCTGTCTTAGAGAAGCGCTTTGCGGCGCCGCGATGTGTTTTCATTTTCGGCATATAGTTAACCTCCTGAAAGTTTTTGA
>JBBDTA010000128.1:26782-28713 GCA_040904605.1 Paenibacillaceae bacterium | reverse complement strand
TCCTCGTCGTCTCGAGCCTGATGCTAGTACCGATCCTTCTTGCTCTACTCTTAACATTATCCCGTGGTGGTTGGGCAGCAGCACTAGTATCTTGTCTGATTGTTCTATTCTTCATTCATGTCCACAAACAAATTCTGATGTTGATCTATTCCATAATCGGAATCCTGGTAACTTTTGTGATCTTCAGCCGTATCAACGAGCTCGGTAGCCATTTACGAGAACAATTAACTGCCTCTTCCTATACGATAGGTTGGTTGATCCTCATTGGCGCATCATCATTCATTACACTGATTACTCTGATACTGCACAGATATTTACATTCTTATATCCAGAACAAATTTGTTAACCTATCTCCTAAGAGGTGGGCATCATTCATCGTCCCCATCCTCTTGTTATTCCTGGTTGTACTCATGGGTTATCTGCTCCTTCAAGATACACCTATTAATCGAGCTCTCCCAGATAACCTAGAGCAGCGAGTTGATAATATCAACCTCAGTCAACATAGTGTGTTAGAGAGAGGGACCTTCTACGCCGATGCTTGGAAGCTCTACAAGGATTACCCTATTATTGGTGCAGGCACTGGGGCTTGGTCTGCCTTATATGAACAATATCAGAACAATCCCTACAGTAGTAGGCAAGCGCATAATTTTATTATGCAGCATCTTGTAGAAACAGGAACGCTTGGTATTGTTCTAATGGTTGGGTTTCTCCTCATCGTCTTATACCAATTCGCAAGAACACGTCTAACTTCGTGGATTGAGTTGTCCAGGGAGGATAGGGACCCAAGAACACCGTACTTCTTATTCGCTCTACCCATTCTGATCCATAGCATCATAGACTTCGATATGAGCTATGTCTATATAGGAGCCGTCGTATTCTTATGCTTGGGTGCAATGTCTGCAGGTACGAAGCCCATCTTTAATCTCTCATCACAATCCCTACTTAACAAAATAAACCGAATATACCCAGTGACCCTCGTCATTCTATCACTTATTATGCTTATTGGTTCAATGCAGCTATTGCGAGCCAACTCTCTCTTTAAGCAAGCGATTAGTAATCTCAAAGCTGCACCCTCGATTAATCACTTTATGGATCCACTGAATCAAGCTCTACAGATCAGAGAAGGTAACCCGAGTTATACAAGTACCAAATCAGACCTGCTGAATCAGTTATATACCCAGACCAAAGATGAGTCCTATTACACACAGAATCTGGAGCTCGTTAATCAATCCTTAAAGTCTGAGCCCTACAATCTACGATTAATAGATCTTAAGACGGAATTGTTGCTGTCAAAAGGTAAAATCGATCTAGCATATATGAATAATACTTACGCCTTAGCCCAGTTCCCTTGGAATGTTACTCTCTATGAGAAACAAATCGTTCTGGCCATACATTTAGCTGAGAATGAAATCAAGCTGCAGGATTGGAACAAATCACAGTCCTATCTTGAAGTTGTTGAATTAACCTATCAGCAGCTTAATAAGCAGATTGACCATCTGAGTACTTTACCTGAAGGTCAATTACAGGGTAATCCCTTCTTAACTACTTCTACTATTGAACTAGGAGTTGCAAAAACTTATTATTACAAGAATGATTTCGAGGCCGCTGTCGCCGCTCTAAAGCCGCTTGTTACCGATCAGCAACTTCAAGACCCTATACAACGAGAAATCGCACGTTGGTATCTCTCAGCCCTTCAGAGACAAGGTTCAGAAGATAAGGCGTTATTCGACAGATTAATTGCTGCTGATCCGAATGAAGAGACGCTTATTGAACAATTAGTCTCGGTCGTTCTACCTCCTATTTAACAAAGCCACAGTTCTCGAATCTTGAAATCCGCGGTTTGAGTATAACGATAGAGAATACAAGATATTATGGACAACCCAGGATTGGTTAGGCCGGGGTTTATCCAAAGCTACAAAAAGGAGATGAAA
>JBBDTA010000128.1:0-26682 GCA_040904605.1 Paenibacillaceae bacterium | reverse complement strand
AGGAAATCGTTGGAGGATGTCCTGAGTGATGAGGAGAACAATTAATGACAGTAAATTATGTTATACACTCCAACAGATTATCCTGCATTTATCTCAAAAGCCCTTTCTGTAAAAGCTAAGTTGTTGAGGTGTGGTTTATCTTAGGGTTTTCACTTCAAATGCTACAATTCTTAGAAGAGCGATTACTGACTGAGTTTATATAGCATGTATTGGTTCAAAGATACGCCTTCCTGCTCCGCTTCACCTGCTAATTTCCAATGTAAAGTCTTGGGCATGCGCATCATGATCTTGCCGCTAGGCATCTCATTCGGTTCGGGAATCAGATCACCATGTTCTAATTTGATTGTAATGTGATCTTCTTTGACCTGCTCCAACTCTTTAATCAGTTCATCAATTGAATCAGCTGTTGTTTGACATCCGTCCAGTTCAGCAATTTTGCCGTAGTAGTAAGGACTGCCCCCATCATGGATATGATTAATGACCATAGTATAGTCAAGAGACATGTAATACTCTAAATCCTTGTTGTTCGACATTCTGAACACTCCTTCACTTTATATTTGACTTGGGGAATAAAGGGACTATACTCTTATCCTGCTCAATATATCCGCAACATATGAAATTTTTAAGGGGTTCTCTTCTTTAATTGTTATTAATTCTCCACTATCATGTCTAAAATGCCGATGCGATCCCCTAGTTCTGATTAATATGTATCCGTAGTGCGTAAGTACCTTTGCAGCTTCTTCATATCTGATCCCTCTGGGTTGGTTCTTCATCTTCTCAATCATCTTAAGTATACTCGCCATTCGGATACCTCCCCTCGTGATTATAGTACCATATATAGTACTATAAATCAATCGGCTAAAATGAGCTTGTTGTCATTGTGTCATGGATGGATTGTCATAGTACACCATGCCTTGCAACAGTTCCGTCGGTATGATTACCACGGGAGCCGCAACTGCAACCTCATTGCCTAAAGTGATGTCCAGAACACCATCTTGTGGAGAATATCCTCGGTGTTCTCGAAAGAGATAAACCGCCCTTGCAGGGATTTTACTTCTATAGTGATTATTTCTTAAAAGGAGGTTATGACTCATGACCGAACTAGTTTGATTTCTGTGTTCTTCGCTGAGAAGTAATAAACAAAAGGAGCGCTTCCTTCGGGGGAAGCGCTCCTTTTGTTTATTACTTAATGAATATCGAATATACTTTCCTACTAGCTAATAATTTCTTATGACCTTTGTATTGATCATATATATTGATTATAAACCCATCGATATTATTAATTTTATCACTTGGATTGTCAATGCCCATTTCAGCAACCATTGATGATAGTTGTGTTCCTAGTTTTAAATCCGTTTCAAAGACAAATTCTTTTGTATACGCAACTTCACCATCAACCAATTCCATGAGTAAGGTATGGCCGTCAGGGGTTAGCTCGTACTCACTTGTTTTCTCCAATGTATATTGGAATTTCACGTCCGCATTATTGGATAAATTAATATTGATTGAATTGATACTTAACGTGTATGGATAGATATTTTTATCTTTTAAATTACCATCGACCGTAGGAGTGCTCTCACCTGGTAAGCGGAATTCAGCAGCACTATAATAGACCTTATTCTCTTCATCCAATTCACCAAGAACGAGTCTTAGATCGTTCGTATTAGCCCACTCTGGGATCTTCGCCGTCACCGATAACAGTACTCTAGCCGACGGACTTACTTTGTCCTTTACTTCTGTAATGGTTACAGGATAAAGAGTTCCATTGGAGCTTCTAAAGTAACCTGTTAACTTTGATAGGTTAGCTGATCGTAACTCGTTGTTCTGAACTTCTAACAAGACATCATAGATATCTGTGCTGTTACTTTGATAAGTATTCAGACTCTTCACTTTATATGATGCAGCTTTACCAATCGTAGACGTTTCAAAAGTTTTGTCCATAAGTACTGGAGTAAATTGTTTAAATACGGTTTTAGGTACGTTATAACTCAATAGCGCTTCCTTAGTAGTCTCTTCTCCATCTTTGATATTATTGAATAGTTCAAATTTTATATTGGAATATTTATAAGAATACGGAAGTTTACTAAACATGGATAATCTGATCTTACTTTGAGCTGGTATTCCAATGCCACTGTCCAAATTAATAATTTTGGTTGCTTCGCCCGAGACTTCTACACCATCCAACGAGAAAACACCACTAAATTCTGGAATAGGTAAAGCTTCTTTCGTCTTGTTCGTAATCGTAATCATTGCAGATATAATATTCTCATCTTCCCATGGTAACTCCTGTACGGACTCCAATTTAACCGAATAGCTTTTTTCATCAATCAATACACTTTTCTCTGTACCAATTGTTAGAGCTGCATCATTACTAACAGTCGTCTTTAGGTCGATTTTTGTTAAAAATAAAGGAATTTCAATTTTCGATTGTTCATCAAACTGAGCTATGAAAAAACGAGCATTATTGATATCTACTTGTTCGGGGATATAACTTTTCAGCTTAATGCTAGCTGTTGCTTTAGGTTGTACTTGAACAGAAGTTTTATCCGCAGTAAGTTCGTAAACTAAGTTATCTTCTGTTTGAAGATAATACTTGTATGTTGGAATGACAACAGCCCTTTGTCCCTCATTCCGAAATACGGCTTCAAAATTAACTTTTATCTCTTCGGAAATTTTGCTTTGACTCATATTTTTAAAGGATATCATTACCTTCGAGCCATCAACAGTCAAACTATTATCACCGACAGATGGATCGTATGTGCCTGGTACTTTGATGGTTCCCAGAACTCTTGTGAAATCCGGTTGACTGAAATCCCACTGTATAAGTTGAAGGCTTATATCCGCATACTTAGTCGCTTGGTTTACCACCCCATAGAATGTATAGCTCTTTGTTGTTTGGGGAGCAACTACGTCATCAGCTTTACTATCAAATGGTTTAACCGGGATTATTGAACCATTACTTAATTTTAGCTTCACCCAATAATCATAGAAATTAATGCCTGTTGTCTCATTATTCACGATTCGAATCGTAAAGGCTACGGTTTGTTGATTATTGCTCGGTATCATCTGAACGTTCGTTAATTCAATCCTGCTATTTTGTTTAATGTTAACCTGACCGATACTTGTTTTCTTAGGTGTAACGCTTTCCGCCGTTGAAATCGAAATGGAACTAAATAACAGACCTAATGCCAATACAATAGATAGAACCCTTCTTGTCTTTGCTACAGCCATGCTTACTACCTCCTGCTTTTATGTATATATAATAAGACGGTGATCATGTCTTAATAGTTTCACTGATTTTAAAAATCGGATTTACAATATATACATACTAAAAAGGTCCGGGACAATGTCCCGGACCTTTTCGTTTAAATTAGATTTACTTAACGATAACTTTAAGAGTCAGTGTCTTACCACCAGCTACTACAGTTACGTTGAAAGTATCTCCTGAGATTACCGATGTAACCGAATTACGATCACTTGCGGAATAGTTGCTATCATAGACTGTATAGCTATCAGCTATAACAACACCATATTGGTCTTTCGTCTCAACTGCAGCGTTTACCAAAATTGCCAAATCACCAGCAACATTGATATCTCCTGCATCAACTGAGATTACGTTATCACTTACTTTTGAAGCAATACCTGAAGCGTTAACAGCAAGTGTTGTAGCTACGGAACCCGCTTTGGAAGCGATTAGTTCTACAGTTTTAACTTCTTGGCCGTTAGCACCCTTGATGATGACTACAACGTTAACTGTAGCTTCTTGTTTATCTCCAAAATTAGTGTCAGCATAATTGGTATCTACTGTAAACTTACCAGCAGCATACGTTACGCCAGTTGGAAGATTCGCTTCATCTACAACGTAGTTGTATACAGAGTTAGTTACTGTTACAGAGCTTCCGTCTGCAATAGCTCCTTTTACAGTCAGTGTTCTGCTATAATCAGCAGCACCCTCTTTTAGAACTTTTCCATCTATAGTTGCAGTGTACTCGGTGATATCACCTTTATCTACAACTTTTTCAGTGAAGGAGTAAGAGCTGTTATCAACATCTTTCCATGTACCACTGTCATTCTTTTGAAGCTTCAGCGTAATTGTTGAAGATCCCTTATCAACACCTGTAAGTATAGTGCTGGTTGTACCATCAGCAATTGCAGCTGTACCAGCTGGTGTTAAAGAAACCTTACCAGTGGATGAAGAATCAATTGCTACACGATAGTTACCATTTGCAGTACCCCATGTAGGAGTGATGTCATTACTATACTGATCTTTAACAACTACATTGCCAGTACCCAAGGTAACTGCACCGTCTTTAAGGATAGCTGTATCAAGATCTTTAATACCTGAAATTACTGTAGCTACCTTAGCATCAGTAACATCAATTGTTAATTGTGCAACTTGAGTACCTGAGATAATAGTGATAATTAAAGCACCCTTAGTAGTAGGCAATTTCACTTGAAGATTAGTAACATCTTTAACAATATCTTTGACGAATGTAGGCATATCACCTGATACTGCTACAGCACTTTGGCTGCTAGATGTAATCATTGCATTAGTCGGGTGTTTAATTACAGCACCAAACTGGTCAACAGCAGTATAAGGAATATTAATTGTCGATATATCAGTTGTCGACACTGAAGCTGGAGCTGAAGCAGGTGCTGACAATGTCAGTGTACCAACTTTAACTTCTTCTTTAACAACGATATCGAATGATGCTTTTGCACCAGTGGACTTAGAGATCAGCATTACTGTGGATGTACCAGCAGTACGTGGTGAATCTACAGTTAAGTTCACATATTTTGTTCCATCAATATCCAATGTGTTGTTAAAAGTCGCTGTATTACTAGCATAACCAACTAATGTTGCAGCAGTTGGATTAGATACTGTAACAATGATATCATCTTGCAAATAAGTTGTGCTTGTAACAGAGCTACCATATTGATCCTTCAAATCAAGAACCAAACGGAAATCGTCTGTATTACCGGCAACAAGCTCTTTGCTATCAGCATTGTACAATTGTGTAATAGCGACAGAAGCTACTTGAGCTACTGAGCCCACTTCAACAGTTGCAGTTGCAAAAGTACCGCCCGAATGTACAAGGCTAAGAACTACTTTCTCACCAAGAACGAAGTCAGTTGCAGCGGCAACAGTCAAAGTACCGTTAGACGGTGTTGCAGTTCCCTTGCCAGCAGTAGCCGACAATGTAGTGCCATTGATTGTTTCGCCGTATTGGTTCGTTACCTTGTAACCTGTTGTAATGACTTTAGTGTTTCCACGAGTTAGAGCTGCTTTGTCCGAAGTGAATTCGATCTCAGCAACTTTCTCAGCTTCTACTTTAACTTTAACAGTTAAAGCGTCAGCAGCAAGTCCTTCAACTTTAACAGTATACTCAGCTGCAGGAAGATTGTTAGCGAATTCCAATACCACGGATTTCTTATCATCTGCAAAAGTAGTGGATTTAGCATTAACTTGGTTGCTGCCATTCCACAATGTTGCTGTCACTTTCGAAGTATCAACTGCAGAGTTAAAAGTTACAGTAATCTTCTTAGCTGCAGTAGCTGCCGCTGTGAAAGAAGTTGCAACTGCAGGGTTAATAATTGCATCAGCTGTGAAAGCCAAGCTAGCTAGATCTGAACGAAGAGCTGCTTCTGTGTAGTTAGTAGGAAAAGGTAGACCATTATTTAGAATTGCTTGGATGTGTCCAGCAGCCCAATCAGCAGCGCCTTCTACTTGAGCACCAACAACTGGTTCTAATCCCAGAACTTTTGCAACTACTATTGCTAATTCTTGAACTTTGATGTCGCCATTAGGATTGAAAGTACCATCAGGGTTACCTTCAAAATCTTTGGATTCTTTAACTGCATCGATTTCTTCAGTGTACCATAAACCTAATTCAATATCGCTGAAAGGTTTTACGGTAACTGCTCTAGTATCAGGATCGCCGATACCATCAAGACCTTTAATAAGTGCTACAACACGTGCGAATTGTGCACGGTTCATTGGTTGATCAAGAGCAGCTTCACCATTGATACCAACGAAGATACCCTTTGCTGCTAGAGCGTCATACTTTTGTTGTGCTGTCAATTCGTCAGCCGCATAGGCTAATGAACCGAACATTGAGAATACAAGTGTAATTGCAAGTAATATAGCTAAACTTTTTCTCATAACCTTTTTTTCTCCTCCTTGGTAAACCTGTCGATAGTTGTTTAATTTGTTAGAATAATAGAAGCTCGTTTTCCTCATAGTGTATTCACCCCCTTCCCAGAGTAGAGCAAAATTCTTTTATTTAATTTCCTGCGACCTAACTGCTGCCCCAGAAACTAGTAAACACGAAAAAATAAAAGTATAGACAAACTACCTCTTAACATTATACATGGGCTGTTTAGTACCGTAAAGACATATTTTGAGAAATTGTTCCAATCCCACCATATGTCTATTATGTACTTCCCCTCATTCTCACACTATTAAACGCAGTCGATTCATAAAAGTTGCGCGAAACGAAAAATTAATGTGTTAATTTCTATGTGTATATCAATTTGTTACATGGTTTAGTATACATTCAGATATGCATGAAGTCATGACGTAAGATTTTCCAAAGCAGCAAATGTATAGCTAAGTGAAAAGGACTGCCCTACGTGAGTGGCAGTCCGTGATGATAATCCTCTATATGACTTACAGGGAAGGTATCTTCTTCTCCCTCAACAGTACCTTCATCATGACGGTGGCAGCTTCCGCACGGGTCATGTTGGCTTTCGGATCGAAGTAGAAGGTTGGCTTGGAGCTTGTATTCGTGACACTGGGCTTTCCCTCCATCAGCTTGGCCTTAGCCACCACCTGTACGGATGGCATCGCATAGGATTCGAAATTCGCTACATCCGTAAACTCCTTCTCCAATGCTGCCTTCACCTTCGCCTCGTTCGTATCTAGCTTAAAGTTCCCCGCTCGGGCTATCATCGCCGCCGCCTCTTCACGGGTAATCGTGCTTGCTGGCAGGAAGCGCCTCTGAAGGGATCCGCGGATGATACCTGCACGGGCCGCCGTCTCAATATACTTGTATTCATACAAGCCCATCGATAGCGGATTAGCTCTGCTGACATCTGAGAATGTACCGGTTCCTTCGTAATTTAAAGGAATATCATAAGCCTTCACCAATAGGCTGGCGAATTCACCTCGGGTTATCGCTTCATTCGTTTCGAATCGTTGACCTTCCTTGTTCATCATCATCCCTCTGGAATACAACGTATCTAGATAGTTCCTCGCCCATGGATGTCCGATAATATCATCGAACGATTGGTCCATGTACATGACCACATAATATCCGAATTCCTGAATCGGTACAGTGATCGTATTCTTCTTCGAATCTACAGTGCCACCAATATTCTTCCATTCGTATAGCTTCAGTCCCATGTAGTTCTCGTTATAGCCGTAATGGTAGACGGAGATGTATCTCCAGCTCGATGATACCATATTCGGATTGTACGACAAGGTCAGTTCACCGGCTTGCGAAGCAATGAACTGGTCATTGACATTCGTCGCATTACGCATATAGAACTCCTTGCTCAGCTCATATGGATATATACCGCTTCCGGATAAGACGTCACTCTGTGAGGGATCAGTTCCATACAGTGGAATATAACCACCATCAATCCAGTAGAGTGGGCTTACCTTACGGAAACGTTGAGCCGGGCTCTGCACCCGTGAAAAGTTGGATTCCCACTGGGAATTACGTGGGAAGATGGAGTTCTCCGTCGATACCGGGTGCAGATATTTGTTAACTCGTCCATCCTGTGGATCGGCGATTCCAATCAATAGATCTCGTGTTGGCGCCAGATATTGATCGACTGCACTCGGATTATTACGCATCAGCACCGTACCCTTGGGAAACTTCAGCTGAAACTGGTTGTTAAACGCCTTAATCGTTGACTTAGCTATACTTTCTTTAAACTCCGCACCAGGTACCGCTGTATCGGCATTAACAAGTGTTACAGTAATATCGTCCTCTCTTGTCCCGCGTACGACTGTGAACTCGACCTTGTTGTTGCCTTTCTTCAAGCCCTTCACTTCGAATACGTATAAATCATGATTAATTCCACTTAAGGCAATGGTCGTAGTCTGTGAAACTTCTTGTGACTTGCCGTAGATGATCTTATCCGCGCCTTCAGCTTCCAGATAAATACGCGTGTAATTTCCATTAATACGACCAACCCACTCTTCCGTTACCGGATTCTGATCGATTCTCGGATAATGCATGACGAATAATGCGGGTTCACGGACAATCTCCATAATTCGTGTTGAGATGTTACCCGCACTATTCGTGACGGTTACTTCAACCGTATTCGTACCTGAGCCCGCCAGATCGATGGATTGAGATATGACCGTCCCGTTTCCATTATCAGTGGTACCACTGGATGATACATTAATAGTAGAAGCGATAATGCCTAGCGATGAGCCTAATGTTTCGGCGAATGTAGTTCCATTCCATTGGAGCTCGCCTGTACGTACATTCTGAGTTCCATCAGCTTTCAATGTGGTAACTTTAATCTTAACGTTGTCTGCTTCAACGAAGGAGGTCGTGAATTGGAGCTTGCTCTCTTGCGTATAATAGCGGAAGTCTTCCCCCTCGACTTGCGTATATTTGTTATTCAGCGCAAAGGTCGGCTCCAGATCCAGCACGGTCACCTGAGGTAAATCATCCGTGAAGTAGAACAGCTCGTACTTGAACGTTGTAATCGGCTCCGCATTATTCAATGGGGATCCGTCTGCATCCAACGAGTTCGGTGCATAAACCTCCATAATAAGCGTGTTGAGACCTTCCACCAGCGTCCAGCTATCCCTGTTGGTGTGTGTGTTATCTCCGAATTGAAAGCGAAGCTCGACTAATTTACCCGTCGAGGTGTTGGTAAGAACATCACCTGATAGTGTTTGACCGGTGTAGGTCGGTCGGTTTATGAAATCCGTATTAACAGTTCTCACCTTATCCGACTTGTCATTCAACCTTACTCTAATATCTCCAAGCTGATTAGTCGGAATATTCACCGGGATCATCTGCAGCATCGGTCCATTCGAATTGACCCCATTGATGTTCAGCTTCGGTTCAGTAGTCGCTTCGCTGAATATTTGACCATTGTATACATTCGTCAGATAGACATATGGAGATGGATTGTAATTGATGGAAAATTCCTTGGCACCGATGGGATATTCTACCGAAGCTAACTCCGGAACGAACCGTAGGATGCTAAGGCCTTCAGGAATCAGATTCTTGTCCAAGGTAACGGTAAACCTCTTTACCCCTATAGAAGGAACTGTAAACGTATTTGTTGTCGCAATAGGAGTACTCGTTGAGTCCTCGGGTAAATAAACGTCCACTCTGTCCACACTATTCTTGGTATCGACCAACAACTCGAACGAAGAAGTCGTAATCGAAATTTCAATACCACTGTATAGCTCTTGTCCATTATCCATAAGGACCTTATCAACGAACGGCTGGTATTGATTAATGAAGAAATAGGAAAAAGCTTGCGTCTCCTCGTCATAGCTGCCTATCGGGTTGAACGTAATGTTCGCTACCTGATTAGTCTGTGTGATATCTATGGGAATATTCTCAATGTTCACGGATTTGATCAGATAATAATCGGGATGTACCTCGACAGTATGATAGACCGCGGTAGTGACCGTATTCGTTGGAATGGTGACTTCCACCGAGCTGGATCCCAAACCGGAGAAGGTGGCATTGATCACTGCACCACCATTAATCTGCATACTGAATCCATTGTGTGTCATTCCGGCGACGTCGCGATTAACCTTCACATCCGTCTCTAATTCGAATGTATAGGGACCCGTTGCACCCGTTGATTCAAGAGTCGGCTGCTTATACAACATCTCCTCACCATTAACAGGTACTGTGACATTCAGGGCAGCGACGATTTCCGTATTATACAGAAAGCCCAAGCCATTATTATAGACTAATGTCCGATCTGCCCGATATGACTTAAACGGATTCGATCCGATGATTGTCATGTCGTTATCACCAGGGCGAAGTCTTAAGTCGCTCGTGGCTGCTTCTCCTGTGCTGAAGGAGAATTGACCTGTAGATGGCAGGAAGAAATCGCTTCGCTTGCCCCCTGGCGTCAGTGTTGAATATCCCATCACCTCTGCCGCGTTCGGGGCAGTACCATCAACGAAGATCGAAGTCGTGCCACCGACGAGTGTATTCGAATCCGGTACGAAGATACCATTCACAAAGCTCTTGTTATTAATCTTCAAGTTACTGATGGTGGTCACCGCTGTATAGTTCAACCATAGCGGAAGCGATCTCGGCTTCGAGGGGGAATCAAGAATGACCGTAAAGCTGTTCAAGCCTTCCGTCAGCTGAACATTCTGGAACATAGCCCTTAACGTTCCTAGCTTCACAGCAGGGTTGTCCGTAATCAGACTAGTAGAACCCGTTGTCAAATTCTTAACCTCATAGGTGATATTAGGCAAGTCACTATCTGCTATGTCCGTGTACTGGAATTCTATATCCATGTTCTTGGATGTCACATTGATTGGACTCGATTGTGTAGTGGTTGCAGCGGATGGCTGCGTAATGACCATATTCACCGCCGCATGCGCCTTCTGTACAAGTGGGGGCATGAGCGAAATCATTAGCATCACGATCAGCATCGTGCTTATGGAGCGTTTTCCCATGTTTCTCAAATTAATTCTCTCCTCGTATTCATATTGTCAACTCAATGGTGATATATGGATTAGACCCTCATTGCGAACAGAAAGTTTCGCGTATAGATGTATATCGGTTCTAAGCGGGCAAAAAATTAGACCATCCGGCTAGGCGGATGGTCCTAAATTTGTGCAAAAGATAGGTTCCGAGAATGAAATATGGAGTTCATCATTAATCCTTATTTTATTTTGATGTATATAAATGAAATAAGGGTGTGTATAATGATGTTATATGTCATTATGAGGTGATTCGTATCCAATCAGAACGTGCTGGTAAATATGTTCGTGTTCTACATGGGGAGATGGCATATCAGGCTTTTGAACCTAAAGATTTGCCTCCCCATCCGAGTATAATTATTAATGAAGAGTTATCTTTGCTTATCGGGAAAGCTCATAGGGAGCTCGGACGAATGGATGGCATTTCTGAACAAATTCCTGACATGGATATGTTCGTTGCTATGTATGTTAGGAAGGAGGCATTGTTGTCCTCTCAGATTGAAGGAACACTAGCTACAATTGATGATATTCTGGATCCCGACATCGAGGAGAATACGAATCTTGAGGTTCAGGATGTCGTTAATTACATCAAAGCTATACAGTTTGCCGTTGCCAAATTTGATGAACTCCCCCTGTGTAATCGGCTATTGAATGAAACTCACACCATTCTTGTGGAGGGTATCCGAGGTCAGGATAAGAATCCGGGAGAATTTCGCAGGAGCCAGAACTGGATCGGCCCTCAAGGTGGTTCTCTTAAGCATGCCATCTATGTTCCACCAACCGTTGAGACTATGGAACGTGCAATGTCCGCACTCGAGAAGTTTATGAATGAACCGGACGAGATAGACTTACTTGTTAAGATTGGGCTCATTCACTACCAATTCGAAACGATTCACCCCTACTTGGATGGCAACGGACGAATCGGTCGTATGCTGATCACTTTATGGATGATGGTGCATGGGCTGCTTAAGTATCCCGTCCTCTACATTTCTTACTATCTCAAAAGACATAGAATTGAGTATTACGATCGTTTGATGGACGTAAGATATAAAGGGCATTATGAGAAATGGCTCCGCTTTTTCTTGAAAGGAATTATTGCCTCTGCTGAAGATGCCTATGAGAATATACATATAATCAACAAATTAAATGTAAGGAATATGGCAAGAATAGAAGCGCTGCCTGGACGGAAGAATACGGTGATTCGTCTTTTTCAATATGTTCAGAGGAACCCGATCATTGATATTGCTAAGACCTCGGTAGCACTTGGCGTGCAGTACAATACAGCGGCCAAAGCAGTAGAAACACTCGTTGCATTAGAGATACTTGAACTGGTTAACAACTCCTACAAGCGCAACCGCAGATTTATGTATAGTGAGTACTTGGAAATATTGCGAAAAGATACTGATCCGCTAAGCTGATCGGAATCGGGCCATTAGGAACAAATTGGCTTATTACAGACTTTTGCAACTGTCGGACTCTGTATAAGCGTAGTTTACGCATGTTCTACCGCCACCAGCGGTCAGCCACATAGCGGCTTAGCTGCTCAGCACCTTGCGGGTTGACGTGATTCGCATCGCGGAAGGCTTCTACTTCGCGAGTGAGCAAGGCGTTGTCCAAGATGATGAATTCAACATCATTAGCTGCTGCCGTCGCCAGAATGTGCTCGAAGTAAGCTTGTTGCTGCTCGGCGTATCTCGTCTGGATCGCCTGTTCGAATAGATCGGTTCGCGGAAGCTGCACGATGGTCAATGCAATACCTTCGCTACGAATATCGCGAACTAACAGGTCAAAGGTAGCCGAGTAGACACCCTCCGGCTGCCAGTTCTTGAACCAGCGATCCGCAACCTGCTGTGCGAAATCTATGGTCCTATCCGTGGGCGGTGACCAGAGGAGCGGCTGAATACCACCAGGGAATGGTGGTGGATTGAGCGGAAACTCCCCTGATCGATATCGCCCCACGAGCTTCTGCCATTCGGAGCGCATGCCGAATGATCGGAATACCCAGCCGGCTAGCAGCTCCCCATAGTTATCCTTATTGATTGCTTGCCAACGTTGTTGGAGGCTAGCATGAAATTTAAACTTGGGATCCTGTGCACTGTCGGCATTATTGAACTGATGCTCATTCACAACGAGTATCAGCTGCTTCAGGTTAGGCAGCCGGTCTATGTATTGGTGATAGGTGTACGCAATATCCGTCGGCTTGCCACCGGTCACGCTGAAGTTAAAGATACTCTCTGCGGACACACCCAGCTCATCGGCCATGATGTCGGGTCGTAACGCATCGATGCTCTGCGAATCGCCTAATATGGCGTACTCAATCCGCTCCGGATCAGCAGCCCTGAACGATCGATCGAGCTGTGCCCATTGTCCAATGATTCCACCCCGAGCACCCTTCTCGGTACCAAGATCATAGGTATAGGCACTGCGAAATATATAAACATCGGCAATAGCCAGTATGAGCAGTGCGATGAAGAGTCCCCAGCCTAGACGGCGAAAGACTTGATATCGACTAGAATTGGAAGTAGATGAAGTCATAGGTCTCCCCCTTCATATTATAGAAGACGATGAACAATAGAAAGGCATAGACTGCGCCACGAAGTGGTGAAGGAATAGAATGCCATATGCGTCCAGAAACTGACTCGTATCGGCGTAATAGGTATTCGAGGATGTGCAACGCGAATAATCCTGCGACTAAGGGCATATATGGTTGCGAGAATAATGCCCCAGCATCAACCTGCAGCATGAGCCAGGATAGCTCAAGCGCCTCGCTCATATTCTTCGCACGGAAGAATACCCAGGTCCACGTTAAGATGTGGAAGAACACCGCTATCGCGGCAATCCGATATAGCCAATGCTGACGCAGCTCACGTATTCTGTCGAAGCGATTAAGCGCGAGCGTCCATTTGTAGACAATGAGAAGTATACCATGCACAGCCCCCCATACCACAAAATGCCACATCGCCCCATGCCACAGTCCCGAGATGAGCATCGCTATAAGTAAGTTGATGTGCGTACGTGACGGACCCTTGCGGTTACCACCAAGGCCAATATAGATGTAATCGCGAATCCAACGGGACAGGGAAATATGCCAGCGTGTCCAGAATTCACTCGGATTACTGCTGAGATAAGGTGTATTGAAGTTAATGATCAATCGGATGCCGAGCAGATAACCAAGCCCTAGAGCCATATCACTATAGGCTGAGAAGTCGAAGTAAATCTGAAACCCGAACGTGTAAGCCGCAATCCAAGCTTGCTCGGGTGAGAGTGAAGCGATGTCGGCGAATAGAGGATTAACGACGCTGTCTAGATTATCAGCGAGAATGACCTTTTTCATCAAGCCAATGAAAACCAAATAAAGTCCGAAGCGGATTTCCTGCCAGCGGATCCGTCTCTGATGGAGCTCGTCCAATTGCGGAATAAGCTCTTCGCCTCGAAGGATCGGTCCAGCGATCAGTTGAGGGAAGAGCGAGATGTACACCCAGAATCGGGCAAAGCTCGTTGTCGGCTTCGTCGTCCCCCGTCTCACATCTATAATGTAGGAGATTAACTGGAACGTATAGAAGGAAATACCTACAACCATGAAGGTTGTACCTTGGTCTGTCGTTAACCAATCCTTCACACGATCAGTCACGAGAAAGGATTGGCCAGTTAAGGATTCAGCGGTATCTAGTAGCATTAATGCATACTTATAGAAAATCATGTTGCCGGCATTCACAGCAATACCGACCCAGAACACCCATCGCCAGCCATCCCGTTGCATCAGATGCACAACAATGAACGTGACCAAGGTTACACCCAAGAATAAGAGCAGCACACCCACACCATTCGCCACATAGAAAATAACGTTAGCCAACACGAGCAGCGGAATACGCCCTTTTCTCCAGAGATAGAATGGAATTAAAAGCAGGAGCATGAAGATCAGAAAATTCGGTGAATGAAAAAGCATGGTTTCACTCCTGCTGTTCCTATTTCACCTGAATGAGCCAACGAACGAAGGTGAGCACGGGTCTTTTCTTCTTATGGATAACACCGATTAATTCAGCTGCGATAGTGACAGCCAAGAGCAGAACAATAACAGCAATAACCGTGACCCATAATGCGGCTTGTGAGAGCAGAATGGCCATTAGTCCAAAAAATGTGGATACACCATACATCAGCAATACCGTATTGCGATGACTAAAGCCTAGCTGGAGCAGGCAGTGATGGAGATGACCTTTGTCAGCTACAGACCATGGTTTGTTATTCACCTTGCGGCGAATGATTGCGAAGATCGTATCCGAGAAGGGCACAGCAATGATTAACAATGGGATCACAAAGGATACTAAAGTAGCTTGCTTAAATCCAAGAATGGATAAGGTAGCAATACAGAAGCCTAAGAACAAGGCGCCGGAGTCGCCCATGAATATTTTGGCAGGATGGAAGTTAAAGAAAAGAAACCCAATTATACTACCCAGGATGACCGCGCTGAGCAGGATGACCGTAACGTTCCCCATCATGATGGCTAATACCATAATTGTACTAATAGCAATAGCGGATACACCTGCGGCTAGACCATCCAAGCCATCGATCAGGTTAATCGCATTCGTAACACCCACGATCCAGAAGATCGTAAGTGGAATACTGAGCCATTCCAATGAATGGGTAGTGCCTACAAAGGGAATATTAATGAAGCTTACCCGCATATCAAAGGCCACGATAACACAAGCAGCAGCTACAATGCCGAGCATCTTCAGCTTAGGTGATAAACTGAACCGATCATCAAGCGCGCCTGTCACAGCGATAATGGTTCCTCCAACGAGCAGGCCCCAGGCAGTGTTAGCGTTAATGGAATCGAAGGCTGGGCTAATGGCGAAGAATCCACCAGCAAAAGCCACGAAAATCGCAATACCACCAAGTCTAGGCATAATTCTTGTATGAACCTTACGTTCATTAGGCGCATCAACCGCACCAACGAAGATCGCAAATTGTTTGACAAAAGGTGTAAGTAGGACGGCCAGCAATAATGCTGCGATAAATCCAACTGCATATAATAAGAACATACTTGTGCTTCACTCCAATCCTAAACTTCAAACTTCAAACTTGGAAGCCGACCTATGTCGGAATTGTGGCCATGCCCTTCTATTCTCTCCCGTAGCAGATTATATACTCTTATTAGAGGAAACACCATCACCGAAAATCGCCAAAACGAGCTGTTTTGCTGTGATTATGGCGTGGTTACATATGATTTTCATAGCTGTTTCCACGATTTGCTTGCGATGGGGGATCCCCTTGGGTCAGCAGCGAAGATCGAGCATGCAGGTCAAAATTGTAGGTCAAAACTTCATCTTGGAGTTGTATCCCCTTAGCTCAGCAACGAACATCGAACATGTAGGTCAAAATTGTAGGTCAAAACTTCATCTTGGAGTTGTATCCCCTTAGCTCAGCAACGAACATCGAACATGTAGGTCAAAATTGTAGGTCAAAACTTCATCTTGGAAGTTGTATCCCCTTGGCTCAGTATGGTTGCGATCATGTTAGCTTGTGAGTTAGTTGATCTGTTTATCCCTGACTCGCCGTTCTGTTTTCTGAGCGAAGGGGATACAGGTCAAAAGATTATTTTATAGGGTAAAGTGGTTGGCTTCAGCCTCTCATGGACTTGCTGTTTCGCAGCACCCTCCAAGCGAATCTTGGAAGGTCGAGCATCCGTTTATAGCGCCAAGGCTGACGAATTAAGCGGAATAGCCATTCTAACTGAAGGTTCTGGAATAGCTTTGGTGCGCGTTTTAAATTACCGGATATGACGTCAAAGCTGCCACCTACACCCATCATGACCGGGATATTCAGTTCGGTACGGTAATGATCAATCCAAGGCTCTTGTGTATTCGTCGATCGACCCACGAACAGGATGTCTGGACTTGCTTGCTGGATCATTGCGATCACTTCTGCATCCTGAGCTTCTCCGAAGAATCCATCACGGCAGCCTACGAGTTGTATGGATGGGTATTGTCTGGCAAGGCGTTGGTACGCCTCCCGAATTGTCTCAGGAGAAGCGCCGAGCAGGAATACCTTCCAGCCATGCTGATTTCCTACCTCCATTAATTGGTGTAAGAGATCAAAGCCGGTAACCCTCTCTGCTACGGGATTCCCAATATGGCGTGCGGCCCAGACCACACCTGTGCCATCAGGGACGATGAGCTCCGCTCGTTGCAGGATGGACATGAATGCCGGTTGATCCAACCCATTCATCATAATGATTGGATTGACGGTTACCACCTGATGTGGAGTTCTTGTTCGAATCGCTTGGGACAGATACTCTACCGTAGCAGACATATCCAGCTTGGACACACGAACACCGAATAGGGACACCGTGGGAATCTTAGCCAGTGTGGATGCGTTTGTTGAGTTTGTCGTATTAGACGGCATTTATGGGTTCATCCTTTGTCGGTTGTTATTATTGACGCAATAGGTGGATGATTTGTTGCGCTGGCTGGCGTGACTGTGTGCGCATCGCCTCGATGGCGCTATGATGTTCGGCGCGCCAGCTGGGTGTATTGTCGAGCAGCCTTAGTGCTGCATCGGTGACTGCGGTGGGGTCCAATTGTTCAGTGGAGCCTACCGGGTCCAGCCCGAGCCGATGTAGGAATTGATCAATCTTCGGATCATAGGATATTCCTAGCATCGGCACATGCTGGGTTGCGGCGTAGATCAGCGCATGCAGCCGCATTGCAATCAGCAGGTCGCAGCCCGCGACCTGCTCGAGCATCGCCAGCGGCGTGTCCACGCCGTGGACGACGCTGGCGTCTGCGCGGGCGCCCGGCGCCAGCCGTTCCAGCACGTACGATGAGGCTTCATCATCGTACGGTGGGTGGAACGGCAGCAGCCGCAGGCGTACGCGCCTGTGCGCAGCGAGCTGCGATAGCGCATCCGCGAGCTGCGCCAGCTCGTGGCGGTCGCTGCGCCAGAAGCGCACCGCCACGCCGACCACCGTTGCTACGCCGGTGGTTGTGGTTGTTGCTTCCCGCGGCAGGAGCGGGAAGCCTGTGACCGGGTCGGGCACCACGTGTACGGTGCCGACCGGAAGCCCGATCCGCTGCAGCAGCTGCGCGGATCCTTCGTCGCGTACAGATATGTACGCGGAGTGCCCGAACACATGCCGGATCATCGGCATGAAGAGGCGGCGCTGCACAGGGCCAACGCCTTGTGCATATACGAACGTGGCTTTACCTAGCCACTGCGCAAGCTTCATTACCCCTAGGTAATAGGGGATCGTGGCAACCCCGGTGGCGTCCTGCAGCAAGCTGCCGCCGCCACTCACTAGTGCATCACAGGAACGAATAGCGGCGATGACCTCGCCGATTCGCATCCGATGCACCGCTTCTACCTCATACTGGCGAGCCGTATGCTCGGGATTGGCGGATAGAACGACGGGTATCACCTGGATACCCGCCTTCTCACCTTCCGCCTGCAGCGCCATAATAATCGACTGAAGAACCGCTTCGTCTCCACTATTGTCATAACCGTAATAACCGGATATCGCTATTCTTGAAACACCTGTTGCCATCGACGCCAGCCCCTCACAAGTAACTCCCACACCGCCACATAAACGAGCGCGATGAAGCTGCTAATAATGACACCATAGATCACACGAAGTATTGAGATATCAAGCGGTGTATGCAAGTGAGCGAATGTATCTACAACCGATAACTGCCCCATCGTACCGATGACGAAGAAAGCGAGAATGCCGTGTTTTCTATATTTTACGAATAAATAAAGCCCAATGATGATAAAAGGATGTGTTAACAATTCCTTCGTTCGCGGTCTAGCACCCAAAGTATTCTCGAGCAAAGAGCGGAACATCTTCTCATAAGGAGAAACCGACCCCTGATTACCTGTACGGGACATATAATAATATAATACAACGCCGGCGAAGCCTGCCAAGACAACCCAGAATACACGAATGTTTAGAGCTAACAAATGCTTGGTACGCCCCACAACTTCCCACAACGAGCTTGTCCTGTGGAACAAAACGACATATAACGCTACAAGCATAATAGGCAATGTGTGGAGAACACTTACACCGCGGAATTGGTTTAACACTATGATATAAGAGATATGATTCAACAATGCGACTGTGAAGACAGCTCCAATGAGTGACAATGCAATCGTCCGCAAGAAAATACCTAACGACCAACCGAAAGTTACCACTGACCCAGCTTGTCCATCTCTTCGTCGTTCTGCCGACGTCATGGCTTGAATCACAGCAACCGTTGGTGCACTTACTGCAGCCAATAACGCCAAGGCTTGAGCGGTTAATGTTGAATTCAGCATATATAGCATGGCTGTAAAGCCAAGTCCCGCGAGCAACACCAATAGGGTGAGCCGTGGGAGGAAGAATCTGCTCATCCATGTGATTAACGCTATAGCACCGATGAGCGCTATCGCTTTGAGTAGCTTGTCCCATGCTGTGGTTACTTGCTGCTTGAACGACTTAGGCTGGCCTATGGAATACCCCAAATCCTTGATTCGCTCAATCGCTCCGAATTCTGGATCATTCAAGCTCATATATACATTAAGTAGTGGCACATTGACTGTACCTTGCTCCTTGTCTACCTTCATACGCGCATTCAGATAGATCATTCTGAAGTTACGATCCTTCACCGCCAATACAAAACGATCCGCCAACACATTCGCATCCGTCGTGGCTTCTTCCTCCAAGATCGAATGCAGCCTAACCGCTTGATAGTCCGTCAGGAAGGCTAGCTTCGTTAAGCCCATCTGCTGCTTAGCCAATGATAGATCAATAACCGCAACCTCAAGCTTATACTTCTTGATTAGCTCCGCCATGCCTGTTAATGCGAGCTTGTTCGGATCCTCTGCAAATCCAGTTACAGCACTGCCCGCAAAAATAATCGAGCCCACACCCGCATCGGTCAAACGACCGAACAGGGCATCCATTCGGGCTTGGTCATACGGTCTTGCATCCGATAATCTAACGGAGAGTCGAAACCCATAATCCTGCAATAATGCAAGCTGCACAGGATCCGGGTCCAGTGGAATCACTGTGGCCTCCTGTACGCCAACAGCAATCGCTAGACCTTTTTTATCCTTATAGCTCCAAGGCTTGGTTTCTATATCCAATAGTGAGAATCCCTCTTGAATAATAGGCTCCAAGGCAGTAGCTGCTTGCTCGTCCGAGAATAATAAGTACGTATAATTGCTTTGCTGTAAGTCCTCATCACCATTCAACAGCGCAGCATCTTCGGCGGAGAATAGCTGAACGCTCCCGCTCATCTCTAGCTCGGACAATGTGCTCTCATAGATGGCCAAGCCAGTAATTCCGGCTTCCTTCATCTCCAGCAGCTTCTCCTTGATGAACAATTGTGGCTCTGCCTTGAATGTGGATATCTCCATCAAATCGCGATAATCAAAAACAAAATCCACCTGATTCGATGAACGCTCCATCTCCACTCGGCCTGCAATTAGAGGTGCAGACGCTACTAAACCAATGGCCACCAGGATCCACAGGAATTTACTAATCCACCGATTCCACTTCTCATATTGCTGCAGCACTGGAAAGTCCTCCTGAAAGTTTTTATGCTTCGTAAGATTAGCCTAAAGACGTGATAGAACGGCTTGAGTTAGCTGCTCCATGGCATCTAACGATTGTTGCTGCGAGCTACCGCATACGGCAAAATAGAGCTTGATCTTCGGCTCCGTTCCCGATGGTCGAAGACAGAACCAAGCTCCATCCGCTAGCTTGAATTTCAGCACATTCTCAGCGGGTAATTCATCGATACCTCGTGAATAATCGAGCAGCTCATCAACAGCGACGCCTGCTACCACGGTTGGTGGATGTTCACGCCATTCATTCATAATAGATTGAATCTGCTCCATTCCATCCTTGCCTTTCAAGGTGCGTGATTCCAATCTCTCTAAGTAATAACCATGCTGTTCATACAATTCCTGTAGAACGTCGTACAGGGATTGATTGTGCTGCTTATAATACGCAGCTGCTTCACAGATCAGCAAGGAGGCCAGTACGGCATCTTTATCACGTGCATAGGTGCCAGCAAGATATCCATAGCTTTCTTCATAACCGAATAGAAATTTAGGTGTGCCGGCTTGCTCGTATTCGGTCATTTTCTCCCCTATGTATTTGAATCCCGTTAACGTGCTTAGCACCTGCATCCCGTAATGCTTGGCAATCACGGCACCCATCTCACTTGTTACGATGGTCTTGATGACGATGCCATCCTTCGGTAGCTTGCCCTGCTGCTTCAATCGGCTCAGTACATAATGGACCATAATCGCGCCAGATTGATTACCTGTAAGGACGGTATACTCTCCTTGATTATTACGTACAACAGCTCCCATCCGGTCGCAATCCGGGTCTGTTCCGATGATGATATCGGCCTCAAGCTGCTCAGCCAGCTGAATCGCTAACGTGAACGCTGCCCGCTCCTCCGGATTAGGTGAAGCCACCGTGGAGAATTGTGAATCCGGCTGCTCTTGCTCGGGTACGACCATTACTTGCGTAAAGCCGGCTTGCTTCAGCGCAGCACGTACTGCTAAATTCCCCGCACCATGAAGTGGTGTGTATACAACCTTGAGGTCCTTCACAGCCTCAGCAATCTCTTCTCCACCTGGTGTCGTAGCTGTGACCACATCGATAAAGGCTCGATCGATTGCTTCCCCAATCCACACCAGCAAGCCCGCTTGCTCTGCCTCTGCTCGGGAGATGCGGCGGATCGCTGACAAGCTATCCACTTCTTGAATATATCCAATGACCGCCTCCGCTTGATCTGGTACGAGCTGTCCGCCGTCGGTTCCATATACTTTATATCCGTTATATTCAGGTGGGTTATGACTCGCCGTAACAACAATGCCCCCTGTTGCCTTCAGGTGTCTTACTGCATAGGACAGCTCCGGTGTAGCCCGCAGGGATTCAAAAACATAAGCTTTAATCCCATTGCCCGCGAGCACTAATGCCGCTTCCTCCGCAAATTCCGGAGATTGGAACCGGGAATCATAGGCAATAACTACAGATGAAATCCCCTCAACAGTCGCTGCTTGTTCAAGCAAGAATCGCGCAAACCCCTGTGTAGCCTTTCCTACGGTATATACATTCAACCGGTTCGTACCGGCACCAATCACGCCGCGTAATCCCCCTGTCCCGAATTCCAAATCACGGTAAAATCGATCTTCGATCTCAGCAGTTTGCTGTGAGATCTGTTCTAGCTCTTGCTTCGTGGATGAATCGATTAATGGATCTGCTAGCCATTGCTGATAACGCTCTATCGCTATGCTCATTATTCCAATCCTCTCTTCATTGTTATATATGCTCACTTCTATTCATTCTTCTTACTACTTTGGATCCGATAAAGCGAACATAAGTTTACCCTCGGCCACGATTTTGTCCCCAACCTTAGCTGTTGCCTGTCCCTTACCAACCGAACCCTTCAGACGTGTAATGACGACTTCAAGATGAAGGGTATCACCAGGAACCACCTGACCGCGGAATCGAAATTCATCAATACCCGCAAAGAAGGCCAGCTTGCCCCTATTGACCTCAAGCTTCAATATGGCAACAGCGCCAACCTGCGCTAAGGCTTCAACAATTAACACCCCTGGCATGACCGGCAGTTCCGGAAAATGTCCAGCAAAATGAGGCTCGTTCATCGTTACATTCTTAATCCCGACTGCTCGTACACCTTCCTCTAGCTCCAGAATTCGGTCAATTAACAAAAATGGGAAACGGTGCGGAATAATAGCTTGAATTTGTTGTATATTTAACATATGCGATATCTCCTTTTTCATTCTAGATTGGAAACTGTCGTAGAACCTTCGTTGCATGAATAAACGATTGAAGAAACATCCATGATAAGAATGTCCCTTCACTTCTGCAGAAGTGCGGGTTGAGATAAGGGAGCATATTCATCGGTGTCCGCCCGCCCTTGAATATGCTTTTTCATAAGCCATTATCGCTGTTTAGGGATCTGAATTTGGCAATGTAGATGGCAGAGGTAATAAACGAGAACGCGATCACAAACCATAGATAATGAATCGCGTATTCGATCTCGAATACGATAAGCAGAATCGCGATGTAGTAGAGTACTGTAGTTATTTTGCCCATGGTGTTAGCTGGTACCGTCTTCTTCCCACGAAAGTGGAATATAGCTGATCCAATAATCATCCCAATATCACGAATGAAGAAGGCTGCTGCTGCATACCACGGGATGAAGCCTGATATGAGAAGTGATAGAATGACCACAATCATCATGCTCTTATCCGCCAGAGGATCCAACATCACACCTAGAGGTGTGACTAGCCCGCGTGTACGAGCAATGTACCCGTCCAGCACATCCGTCAGTCCGGCCAACAGCACAATTAAGAATGCTGAGATCGTATACCCATTAGAGAACACAATAATATAGATGGGTATCAACACGAATCTACACATGGTCAGCATGTTTGGTACATTCATAGGGTGTCTAATCCCTCCATAGGTAAACTTTCCTAGTTTATTATACCTTTTGACTTACAAAAATAAAACTCCTTCCACAGGAAGGAGCCTACTATTCAGCAAATACTAAGTTATATAGGTGCTTCCAAGTGTCTATTTGGAATACATCAGAAGCTTCTCCGCCTCCAATGGTAGCATATCCAATTGTAAGCCCAACGAACAGGGCGACTACACATAGAGCTGGGATTAGCAGAAAACGTAATATGCTCAGAATTATTCGTAACCACGTCGGCATGACCCAACCCGGTGGTTTCTGCGTCGTTTGATTTGCCATGCGATATATCTCCTAACCTCGTAATGTATTAGCCAGATTCATCAACGTATCACTCGATGAGATCGCCTTGGCATTCAATTGGAAAGCTCGTTGCACCTGTATAAGCTCAGACATTTCGGCTGCAAAATCTACATTAGAGCCCTCAAGGAAACCCTGCCTAATCCGAACCGGTGCACTGCCTTCCTCGTATAGTGTGAGATCAAGCTGCTCCATCACTTGTTCAACCTGTCCTGGCGTAGATAAGACATCCGGCAAGACGTATAGATTATCTCCACGTGATTCGAGCAATTGTGGCCGTGTGGCTCGTACAATTTTGATTCGGCCTACAATCTCCGCAGCTCCTTGGGGATTATTCGGCTGGGTTGCGATAATATTACCTTGCTGATCAATACTAATTTGTCGACCGTTTGGTACGAGGATGGGCTGATTATCCGTGCCTATTAATGGGCTTCCATCTGAGATGGTGAGCATACTGTTCTGATTATCACCTTCGATGAGCGCGACACGGAGTGCTCCGTTACGCGTCCAAGCTGGTCGAGTGATCGCATTGCCATCAGCATCGGTTGTACGCAGACCAATCTCGAATAGCGCATCGCCTTCAATCGCTAGATCATATGGATTTTCTGTCGTCTTCAACACACCTTGAGCCATGTTGATCTGTATCTGACTAAGCCTAGCACCTGATCCAAGCGTAAGTCCAAGAGGAGACTGCCTTCCCGTCAGCTGCTGGCTAGCATGCTGCTGTTTGATAGTGGTCAGCAAATCTTCGAACGAGGCTTCCTTGCGCTTATAGCCATCAGTATTCTGGTTAGCCATATTGTTGGCAATGACATCTAGCTTCTGCAGAAGTCCGTTCATAGATGCGCTCGCACTAATCATGGAATGATTCATGGGACTACCTCCTAAGCATACGCTTATACTCTACCTATTTCATTCACGGCCTTGTCCATATTGCGATCATAGAATTGAACTATCTTCTGATTCGCTTCATATGCACGCAGAGCCGACATCATATCTACCATCTGTGCTGTAGCATCTACGTTCGATCTTTCCATATAACCCTGCAGCAATTCAACGGTGTCATCCCCATTCAACAGCCGGGCTGGCTCCGCATTCGGATCAAGTCGATAATTCCCATCACCTTCACGGATCAGCTGATGCGGATTTTCGATGATGGATACTCGAATCGCTAACGGTGTAACACCATCCGCAGCTAACACTTGCTGTCCTGTAACTGTGTCAATGATCCGACCATTAGGCGAGATCTGAATATTCCCCGACAAGTTATCTATAACAATGGGTTGACCATTCGTATCTAATAAACGATGTCCAGTAGGTGTTACCCATTCGCCATCCTCATTAACCGAGAATTTGCCATCCCGGGTGTAACACTCTTCGCCTTCACCGTTCTCTACAGTGAAGAATGCCTGTGGCTGGAATACCAGCTCACCTTGGTCATTCAACGCCTTACCAGATGCATCGAATAGCAGACCAGGTACTTGAATATTCGAGAGTATAGCAATATCTGTAGGATTATCTGTTGGCATGATGTCTCCCTGCAGGAATGTAGACAAGCCTTCCTCTGCGAACACGCCGCCATTAAGACTACCAATCGACTGCGTCGTCTGATCAGAACCACCACGAACTAGTGAGATGAGCATCTCTGGAAAAGATCGCGTCACCACATTCACCTGCTTAAAGCCGGGTGTATTCAGATTCGTAATGTTATTGGTTGCTGAATCATGCTTGCGTTGCTGGGCAATAAGACCAGCCGTTGCCGAGTATAAACCTCTGAGCATCGGACGTGCACCACCATTCCTAAGTCCACTTCGTAATTCTCACGCTTATAATCTATATCGGCATTAATCGTCTGTTTATTAATTAAGTTTACGTTTGGAAACCCTATCCAAATTATCTAGCATGATGCCAGTACCCTTAACTACACAATGCATGGGGTCTTCAGCAATTAATACGGGTACCTTAAGCTCGTCTGCCATAAGCTGATCTAAGCCATGCAGCAAGGCGCCTCCACCTGTAAGAATAACACCCCGATCAATGATGTCGGCTGACAATTCCGGAGGAGTTCTCTCCAGTACAACTTTTGCTCCAGCAACAATTGCAAGGATCGGATCCCATAATGCTTCGCGAATTTCGTTGGAGTAGATCGTCAACGTTTGGGGCAGTCCCGACACCATATCACGACCCCGGATGTCCATCTCCTCATTTCTACCATGGTAAACCGTACCGATCTTCAGCTTGATGTCCTCCGCCGTCCGTTCACCTATGAGTAGCTTATATTTGTCCTTAATGTACTTCATGATGGAAGAGTCAAATCGATCTCCAGCAACTTTAATGGAAGAGGACGTTACAATGTCGCCCATCGACAAGACGGCTACATCGGTCGTTCCTCCTCCAATATCCACTACCATATTACCGCTTGGTTGATAAATATCCATCCCTGCGCCTATCGCCGCAGCCTTTGGTTCCTCCTCGAGGAATACTTCCTTCGCGCCACAACGCTCTGCCGCTTCGCGAATCGCCTTCTGTTCAACAGATGTAATGTTCGTCGGTGCACAGATCAGTATACGGGGATGACTGTACCACTTTCTTCCGCCGACTTTTGTTATAAAATGCTTAAGCATTATTTCAGTAATCTCAAAATCAGCAATAACTCCATCTCGTAACGGTCGAATTGCAATAATATTGCCCGGTGTACGCCCAACCATGCGGCGCGCCTCTTCTCCAACCTCCAATACCCGTTTGGTATCACTTTGAATCGCTACAACGGATGGTTCGTTCAGAACGACTCCTAGACCTTTAACATGGATAAGCACGTTGGCAGTTCCTAAATCGATCCCAATATCCTTACTAAACATACTAGTTTTCCTCCCAAACCCACTTCCCAATCCATTGATGCTGAAAGAGGGTTACCCTATCTGATACTAGGTCAATGAGTAGCCTCTTTCAGTTTAGAGAAACTTGGGTGATTTATGGTCATGTAATTTTTAAATTACATTCGCTACGGATTCACTAAATTCCTCTAATTGCGACTATTTATTTTGCTGCTTGGGTGAGTGTTGTCGATTGGGACCTACATTCTTACGGAGACTAATGGCTCCGATTTTTTCTGCCTTGTTTTTTTGTATTTGATCTTCGTGGCTTCCCCTCCCCTGAGATGCCTTACCGATTTGTGGT
>JBBDTA010000127.1:0-5087 GCA_040904605.1 Paenibacillaceae bacterium | reverse complement strand
CCTTGTCCTTTCCCTAGTAGTTGGAGTAACGGCATCCTCCGTTATAAGGACAGTTAAATTAGAATGAGTTTGTAATAATGAAGCCGGCAGTTCTGTTGTGATCGGACCGGTAAGCGCTCGTTCAACGATGTCGGCTTTATCTGCTCCTTTAACAATGAGCAGGATTTGCTTGGCTTTGAGGATTGTTCCTACACCCATTGTAATAGCGAATTCGGGTACCTGATCGATGGTATCGAAGAAGCGGGCATTCGCACGACGTGTATCTTCACTTAGCTTGACAATATGGGTGCCGCTCACAAGACCTTGTGTGGGCTCGTTAAAGCCAATATGTCCGTTGTGACCGATACCTAGAATTTGCAGGTCGATCTGCCCTGTCTGCTGAATGAGTAAATCGTAGAGACTGCATTCCTTGTTCAAGTCTTCGACACTGCTGTTCGGAATATACGCTTGCTCAGCAGGCAGATCAATATGCTGGAACAGATGCTGCTGCATATAGCTGTAATAGCTCTCTGGGTGGTTTTTAGGAATTCCGATATATTCATCCAGATTGAAGGACGTAGCTTCATTGAAGCTGACCTTACCTTCAGAATACTGCTTGATCAGTTGTTCATAGATACCTACTGGAGTACTTCCTGTCGCTAAACCAAGCACTGAATTCGGGTTCTGCTTAAGCAATTCCACAATGATTGTCGCTCCGGCTTCACTCAATTCCTGATAGCTCCGAAAAATCATCATATTCATCTGACTTACCTACCTTTATCTTTTCGATATTTTTTGACCATATTATAGGATTGCTCGAGATTGGGTACATATTCACTAAAACGTTCGCTTACCATACCTGTAAACAGAATGTCGATCATATGCAATTGAGCGATTCTTGAAGCCATATCACCCCTGCGCATGCCTTCCTCAAGAGAGGAAGTGAATAGTGTAATATCAGCGATTCGAGAAAGCGTGGAGGAAGAGAATTTCGTTAGAGATATTGTCGTACACCCACGTTCCTTGGCGCAATTAAGTGCATCGATAGTTTCTGGTGTCTCTCCCGAATAGGATATGGCGACTGCCACATCTTGCTCCGATAGTACAGCCGCAGAAGTTATCTGCATATGTGAATCTGAATAAGCCGAGCAGCTTTTGCCGATCCGAACGAGCTTCTGGAAGAAATCCTGAGCGACAATACCTGAGGTTGCCATTCCGAAGAGAGCAATATGATTGGCATCTAATAAGATGTGTATCGCTTTGGATAACTGATGAAAGTCAATGATCCTCGTCGTGTCAGAGATGGAACGGATATGGTTTGATTCAATGGCCTCGACAATCTTATCCAATCGATTACCTTCAACAATATCCTGATAGGACTTAGCGGTATGATTCTGGGCCAGATCAGAGGAAAGCTTCATGCGAAAATCGGGATATCCAGCAAAATGGAATGTTCTGCAAAAGCGTGTAATGGTAGCAGCACTAACTCCTGTTTCCCTAGCCAATTCGACAATGCTCATGTGTGCAATCCGCTGAGCGTTATTCGTGATGTAATGTGCTATAACGCGTTCTTTAGGACTTAATTTTTTCTGTTCAGTAATAATAGTAAGGATGTGACTCACATTGCCCCCCCTTTTTTTAACTTGAAAATAGTTTTCTTTAATTGTATATTTAATTATGAAAATCATTTTCTAAATTGATTATATATGACCAATATTTATTTAGCAATAACTTTAGAAGAAGGACGTGACACTGTGACAAGCAACCATGGTAAGGAATTATTATTTATCAATGCGCGCATTTATACACCAAATAGAACTATTGAACAGGGATTTCTAAGAGTTAACAATGGAATCATTGAGGAAGTGGATACTCAGTATAAAGTCGACATCAAAGAAGCGAGCTTGAAGACTGGAGTGATAATAATCGATCTGGAGGGTAAGCATCTTATTCCGGGGTTTATTGATGTACATGTCCATGGCGGTGGTGGGTTTGATGTGATGTCGGGGCGACCTGAGGATATCGATGGAATGTGTGTTTATCATGCATCTAAGGGGACAACCACACTATTGGCAACGACACTGACAGCAGCTCCCGAAGCGATCAAACAAGCGTTAACTGCGATCAAGAAGGCAATGGATAATGGTACGAATGGAGCATCTGTTGCTGGTGTTCATCTGGAAGGACCGTTTCTGAATACACAGCGCTGCGGTGCACAGAACCCTGCTCATATTTGCGATCCTTCACTGGATGCGTTGAAATTATATCAGGAATGCTCGGGCGATACGATTGCTTTAATAACGATTGCTCCCGAGATGCCTGGAGCGATGGAGATGATCCGATATGCTGTGGATCAAGGCATGACTGTATCCATTGGTCATTCGGCAGCTTCATTCGAATTAGTCCGACAAGCGGTCGAGCTAGGTGCAAGTCAGATCACTCATCTATTCAATGGAATGAATCCGTTGCATCATCGCGAACCAGGTGTCCCCGGTGCAGGACTGATTCTCGATGAACTAGCCGTAGAGCTAATTTGTGATCATATTCATGTACATCCGGATCTAATTGGCTTGGTATTCCGGGCAAAGCCATCGGACAAAGTGCTGCTCATTACCGATTGTATATCGGCGTCTGGTCTTGCTGATGGATTATACCACTTGGGTGATTTACCGGTTATCATGAGAGATGGTCAGGTACGGTTGCAGAATAACGATGGAAGTGTAGGCAGCTTAGCTGGTAGCTGCTTGACGATGGATATGGCATTATTGAATGCCATGAAAGCTACATCAGCATCCTTGGAAGCCCTATTACCTACTCTGACGATTAATCCTGCTCGACAAGTGGGATTAGACACCCACAAAGGCTCGATTGAAGTAGGGAAGGACGCCGATCTTGTAGTGTTAGACGATAAATATGAGGTTGTGGCTACCTTTGTTAAAGGACGTAATGTGTATACCGGAATTTACGAATGATTCTTACGATGAAACAAGCAGCCAGACAACACTCTGGCTGCTTGTTTTTTTATCCACTTGTTCCTTGGGCACGATCGATGTATACTCTGTCTATTCGAAATCCAATTGCTCTGGCTCCAGTGTATTTGAGTTCAGAAAGGCGGGAAAAGCGATGTATCACATATTGATCGTGGAGGATGAACCAAGGCAAATAAAAGCTTTGGCGAATATAATTCGGCAATTAAGACCAGAGAATACTGTGTCTGAGGCTTATGATGGCTTAATGGCATTGGAATTCATGGAAGAAAACTCTGTGGATGTAGTGATCACAGATATCCGAATGCCGAACATGGACGGGATGCAATTAATTCAAGCGCTTCATCAACAAAATAACTTAACTAAAATTATTTTGTTGAGCGGTTATGGGGAGTTTGAATATGCACAAAAAGCAATAAAATTAGGGATTTTCGATTATGTTGTAAAACCCGTGGGCAAGGCGGATATTGAAAGGCTGTTATCTAGAGTCGAACAATCACTGAAGCAAGAACGAAACGAAAAATTAGAAAAAGAAAACTTAGCGAGGAAACTAGATGATTCTTTTCCTGTATATATGACTTCTTTATTAAATAAACAAATCAACGGTTCCATAAATGATACGGAATTAAATGAATTAGAGAGTGCTTTTACACAGAAAGGGTCAGGAGTTGTAATCGCAACGGAGATCAGTAAATTCGAGCAGTACATGGTAGACCATTCCAATGAAGTGATTGAGGATAGGATGCAGAGAATTCAAAATTTAATGGGAGAATATACGAGTACGATCGGTCAGTCTATTTCTTTTAACATGGAAGGCAGTAGAAACAAGATCATCACAATTCTAAACGTGCAGCAAGGTTCTGTGAGGCATATTAATGAAACGATCTCATGCTTAGATAGATTGATATCAACTGTAAATATGGAGTTTAACATTGACTTAACAATTGGCATAAGTAAAGTATCCGATAACATATTCCTCGAAGCTAAGACTTATTACGAGCAGGCGATCGTTTCTTTAGACAGAAAGTTTTATTATGGATTAGGAAGGGTCATTATATACGTTGAAATGAGTTCAGAAGGCGAACCTTATCATCTGCATCAAAAGGACGAAGAACTTAAGGATGCTATTCGGAAATCTGAAATTGAAACCGTTTCCCATATTGTTAATGACTATTTCGATCAATTCATCTCGTTATTTACTATACAGCCGGAACAAATCAAAGAGGAACTGATCCATGTATTGCTAAACCAGGTTAGAGCGGTGAAACATTTAGTGACAGAGCAGCTTTATAATCAATGGGTAACCGAAATAAGATTAAATTCGGTTCAATGTGAGGATTATCGAGAATTAAGACATTGGGCGAAAAAAATGTTGTATCAAATTATAGATTTATCTCATGATCGTGAAGATAAGAATAGTCTGATTATTCAGCAATGCCAAAAGTTTATCGAAGTGCATTATGCAGAGGAGATCACTTTGGATACGTTAGCACAAAAATATCATTTTAATTCCTCCTATTTTAGCAATTTGTTTAAAACCTATGCAGGGACAGGTCTATCTGAATTTGTGATCAAAGTTAGAGTGCGAAAAGCGCTTGAGCTCCTTTTGAATACGAATTGTAAAATGTCTGAGATTGCAATGAAAGTAGGATATAAGGATGCAGGTTACTTTATACGTGTGTTTAAAAGAGAGATGGGAATGTCACCGCATAAATATAGACATGTGAAAGGAAATGTATGAGGGGGATTAGATAATGAAACGGATACTTTTTATATTTAAAAACACAGGTCTGCGAACTAAATTAGTTATTACTTACATTGCGCTGATCACGATCCCTCTTGGTATTTTTGGCATGAAGTATTATACAATCAGTAGAAATGTCGTATCCGATATTGTACAGAAAAATGTTTATGAATTGGTTAAAAAAAATAATGAGATTATAGATACGAAATTATCTCAAGTAACTGAAAATATATTGTCGTTTACGGTAGATCGAGATTTATATAACATTTTCTCTGCAGTTCAGCCAACCGATGACTATAATATTAGACTAATGGATAATATGATTTCCGTTGTGATGAACAAATACTTTTCTCATTCGCAAGATATTTATTCTTCTC
>JBBDTA010000126.1:12758-29423 GCA_040904605.1 Paenibacillaceae bacterium | reverse complement strand
AAGCCACAACGGGCTTTTCAGGCATTCTGATATTATTTAGGTGTTAAACTCCCGGGCTATATAATATGGAAGATATTCATCATGTTGAGAAAGCAAGGGAGCGAATATTAGCCATTATGCCAAGGGAACACATTCAAATTAAATAAGTTGGCATTGAATCCTTTATTGTAAGGATTCTTTTTTTTGTATATGATTATGGTTAGAATGAATATCCGGATGGAGGAAGCTAATTTTGATCCGACTATTAATAGTTGATGACCATGCTTTAGTCAGATCTGGATTAAAATCTCTTCTGACAGAAAAGCACCAAATGAATGTTGTAGGGGAAGCGACTGATGGGGATGAGGCGATCGCACTAGCTCATACACTACTTCCTGATGTTATTTTGATGGATTTAAGTATGCCTCACGGCAAAGATGGTTTAACGGCTACAGCAGAGCTTAAAGCGCAACTACCCCATATTTCTGTCCTCATATTATCCATGCACGATGATGATGAATATTTGTTTCGTGCCATTAATACAGGAGCTTCTGGTTATGTGCTGAAGAGTGCACCCTATGAAGAATTAATTACCGCAATTACTTCTGTGGCATCAGGAAGCGCTTATTTACACCCAACAGCGACTAAGAGATTAATGGGTGAATATTTGGAGCGAATTAAGAATGGCGCTTCTTCCTCAACGTTCGAAACATTATCGGATCGAGAGAAAGAAGTCGTGACTCTCATTGCTAAGGGCTATTCCAATAAAGAGATAGCCGAGCAACTGATTCTTAGTGTAAAGACTGTGGAAACTCATAAGGGTAACCTCATGGAGAAGCTCGGTTTTAAAACTCGACCGGAATTAGTCAAATATGCGATGCAGAAGGGATTGCTTAATTTTGAGTGACCGGAATAGAGTGTACCCTAAAGCAATAGGTCCGAATATTGACCTTTTGTTAGAACAATTAAATTCGAATATGGATGAATCCCCGTTCCGAGATCAACTCACACAATCTTTGCGGCAATTGCTTGAATTGAAATTCGCCCTTGATGAATCCTCTATTGTAGCAGTGACGGATAGTCGAGGGCGTATCCAATATGCGAATGAGAGGTTCTGCAATATTTCCAAGTATTCCAAAGAGGAATTGATTGGGAATGATCATCGAATTATTAATTCTGGATATCATGGTCGAGCATTCATGGAGGAATTATGGCAGACCATAGCCTCGGGACAAGTTTGGAAGGGAGACATAAAGAATAAAGCCAAGGATGGCTCTTATTATTGGGTTAATACGACGATTGTACCTTTTCTAGATGAGCATCAAAGTCCTTATCAATATTTGGCTATTCGTAATGAAGTTACGCAATTGAAGAAAGTTGAAGAAGAGCTTAAACAAATGATGAAGCAGGTCATGCTCATTCAAGAAGAAGAGCGTAAACGGTTTTCTCGGGAGCTGCATGATGGAATTGGTCAAAGCTTATACTCATTAATTATCCAACTGGATCGACTTATCGCTGAGAAGAGCTCGACTGATCTAGATGAAATTCGACGTAATGTTACTTTTATCATAGAAGATGTTCGTGGGCTAGCATGGGAGCTGCGTCCATCGGTACTCGATGATCTTGGTATTATTCCAGCCATTCGGACATTCTTGGATAATTATTCGGAGCATAATGGGATTAAGGTTCAATTCCAATCGAATTTCAAGGGTCGGTTACATGCACAGCTAGAAACGGTGATCTATCGTGTTATACAAGAGGCGCTTACCAATGTTAGCAAGTATGCGGATGTATCAGATGCACAGGTTTCGATCCTTGAGATTGATGGGCGTATAGAGGTTCTCATAGAGGATCAGGGTAAAGGCTTTACCCGCAACGTTCAGACAAAAGGCGTTGGTTTGTTTAGTATGGAAGAGCGAGTAAGAGGAATTGGTGGTCAGCTGATCATCCAATCCCAATCAGGTCAAGGAACCAAAGTTTCGATGAGTATAGCTAAAGCGTGAGGCTTCCCAAGCTATTAACTTGATATTCCACAGGAGTCTGTTACTATTATTGAAGGAAAGACAGTATATTCAAAGGCGGGTAGGAAACTAATGATTAGCACAGATCAGATTACGTTGAGATATGGAAGTAGAGCATTGTTCGAGGATGTTACGATTAAATTCACTCCCGAGAATTGTTATGGATTAATTGGTGCCAATGGTGCTGGCAAGTCAACATTCCTTAAGATTCTTTCAGGCGAGGTTGAAGCCTCCCGAGGAACAGTGAATGTAACTCCAGGAGAGCGTATTGCTGTTCTGAAGCAAAACCAATATGAATATGATGAGTTCTCCGTTATCGAGACAGTGATTATGGGTTTTACAAAGCTATATGCCATTATGAAAGAAAAAGAAGCCATTTATTCTAAAACTGAATTTACCGATGAAGATGGTATGCGTGCCGCTGAATTGGAAGGAGATTTTGCGGAATTGAATGGCTGGGAAGCAGAAGCAGAAGCGGCTGAGCTATTAATTGGTCTAGGAATCCCTAAATCTTTACATGATCTCAAGATGAAAGATATAGATAGCAGTGAGAAGGTTCGTGTCTTGTTATCACAAGCGTTGTTCGGCAATCCACAAATTCTATTGCTGGATGAGCCGACGAACCACTTGGATTTAGAATCGATTTCCTGGCTTGAGAATTTCTTGTCCAAATATGAAGGTACCGTTATCGTCGTATCTCATGATCGACATTTCTTGAATCAAGTATGTACGCATATTGCAGATATCGATTTCGGCAAAATTCAAATGTATGTTGGGAATTATGATTTCTGGTATGAATCAAGTCAATTTGCACTCACTCTACAGAGAGATGTGAACAAACGACTTGAGGAGAAACGTAAGGATCTCGAGGATTTCATTCGTCGATTTAGTGCTAATGCTTCTAAATCTAAGCAAGCGACATCTCGTAAGAAGCTACTCGAAAAGCTTACGATCGAGGATTTGAAGCCATCTAATCGGAAGTATCCTTTTATTAATTTCAAATCCGAGCGTGAAGCTGGTAAGCAATTATTATTCATCGATAAAATCACAAAGAAAATTGAAGGAGAGTCGATCCTTCAAGACTTTACGCTAACAATCAACAAAGGTGATAAAATCGCTTTCGTTGGTCCAGATGGATTGGCTAAGTCAACTCTATTCCAAATATTGACCGGTGAAATTGAGGCGGATTCGGGAAGCTATTCATGGGGAGTAACAACAACTCATGCTTATTTCCCTAAAGATAATACAGAGTATTTCCAATCTGATGTTATCCTTCTAGATTGGCTGCGACAATTTTCCAAGGATCCAGATGAATCATTCATACGCGGATTTCTAGGAAGAATGCTGTTCTCTGGTGAAGAAGCCTTGAAGAAAATCAATGTGTTATCCGGTGGAGAGAGAGTACGGTGTATGTTGGCGAGAATGATGCTGCTCTCACCTAATGTACTTCTCTTAGATGAACCAACGAACCATCTAGATTTAGAATCGATTACAGCCCTTAATAATGGATTAATTTCATTCGATGGTACAATTCTCTTTACGTCTCATGACCATCAATTTGTACAAACGATAGCCAATCGTATCATCGAAATCGCACCGGGTGGTATTATGGATAAAGTAACTACCTTCGATGAATATATCGTCAATGAAGATGTGAAGAATTTCAGAAACACAGCTTATCAGAAGCAGAAAGCTTAATTGAATGTGATTTATAAAGGAGAATGGTGACGATATAAATACAATAGAAACGAGAGGTTGATTTATGGAGTCAATTGTTATTCTGCACCATTCTAAAATCACAAAAAAGAACCTATTCAAGAAAGCAATATTTATATTTATTGGTGCAGTTTTGATGGCGGTAGGTCTGGAAATTTTCTTAATTCCGAACAAGGTTATTGATGGCGGAATCACGGGAATATCTATAATTACTTCCTACTTGTCAGATATACCATTAGGTTTAATCTTGCTGTTATTAAATCTACCATTCTTATTTCTCGGATATAAACAGATCGGAAAAACCTTTGCCTTCTCAACATTATATGCGGTCATTATTATGTCAATTGGTACTTACTTACTTCATCCTGTACCACCATTTACGGACGATCTATTATTAGCAACAGTTTTTGGGGGTATAACATTAGGTGTAGGTGTAGGAATTGTTATTCGATTTGGTGGCTCTCTGGATGGTACAGAAATTGTAGCTATCCTACTTAATAAGAAAACACCATTCTCAGTTGGTGAAGTAGTCATGTTCTTTAATTTCTTCATTCTGGGAAGTGCAGGCTTCGTATTCGGATGGGATCGTGCGATGTATTCATTAATTGCTTATTTCATTGCATTCAAGATGATTGATATTGTTATTGAAGGTTTAGATGATTCCAAATCAGTATGGATTATTAGTGAGAAAAGCCAGGAAATTGGCGATGCTCTAGTTAGTCGATTAGGTAGAGGCGTTACATATTTGCATGGTGAGGGTGGATTTACAGGAGGACAGAAGCGAGTCATATTCTGTGTTATCACTCGTCTTGAAGAGGCCAAGCTTAAATCCATTGTGGAAGAGCTTGATCCAGTAGCTTTCCTGGCTATCGGTAACATTCATGATGTAAAAGGTGGCAGATTTAAGAAGAAGGATATCCACTAAGGTACGAAGGGAAACATACAAATGAACATTACGATTTCTAAAGCTCGAATGAATTATGACATTGAAACTGGCTACACCGGCCAAGTTGAATTTGCAGTGGAAGGTCATAAATGTCCTTATGAGGTAATGATGCATAGTCTGAAAGGCAATGAATGGAGCTACGGATTACACTTTCTAGGTGAGCCAGGTAATGAGGAGGAAATCTTTGCTCTTGATGAATACATTGAGGATAATGACGAATGCTTCGACCAATTGATTGAGGCTGCTAGAAAGACATGTGAGAATGATCCGAGAGCAGGCAGTGAGAATAGGCCGCAGTTATATTAGAGAGTTCAATTAATAGAAATGGGCTGTCCACAAAGGTAGGAGTACTACTATGGACAGCCTGTTTTTATTTTCTTATATATTATTTAGTTTTTTGTTGTTCAATCTCCTCGGCAAGCTCAGTCAGATAAGTCCAACGCTCCATCAATAAATCCAGCTTAGCTATTAATATGAGCTGCTCCTGTGTAAGAATTTGCAGCTGTTCGTAGTCAGCACCTACGCGATTGATGGATTCATTCAATTTCTCAAGCTCTTGTTCAGCTTCGACAATCCTACTATCAATTTGCTCATATTCTTGCTGTTCCTTGAAGGAAAATTTGAGGTTTTTTCGCTTTGTTGGTTCTGGGGCAGGAACTGATAAATTCAATTGATTGACGTTCGATTTATCTAGGATCTGTTTATTAATTGAAACCATATTATTCAATTCTCTTAGCTTTAGCACATCAAGATATTCCGAATAGTTTCCGACATGATGCTGAATTTTCCCTTGCCCCTCATAAGAGAGAATTGTTTCTGCTACTCGGTCCAAGAAATAACGATCATGAGAGACAACGATAACGGCTCCATGAAAATCATCTAAATAAGCCTCAAGAATGGAGAGGGTTTGAATATCAAGATCATTCGTCGGCTCATCTAACAGTAGGACATTAGGTGAGTCCATTAGGATTCGTAATAAGAATAATCGACGTTGCTCTCCACCAGATAGCTTCGATATCGTACTCCATTGAACGTCAGGGGGGAAGAGGAAGAGCTCTAGCATCTGAGATGCGCTGATCAAAGACCCATCTGCTGTTCGAATATGATCCGCGACTTCCTTAATGTATTCTATCGCACGTAAAGCGGGATTCATCTCATCGTTTTCTTGTGAGAAAAAACCGATCTTTACCGTAGTTCCGGTTTCTATGGTACCTGCGTCAGGTAATAATAATCCAGCAACCATTCTGAGTAGGGTGGATTTGCCACTGCCATTGGGACCAATGATCCCAATGCGATCATTCTTCTGCACGACATAACTGAAATCCTTCACAACGGCTTTAACTTGATCTTGGTCTTGAGATTGGTAGAATTTACTTACATGGTTAAGTTCGATGACTTTCTTACCTAAACGACTTCCTGATAGATTCATGTCGATATCACTATTGATGGTACTCGGCTTGGCTGATTGAATTTTCTCAAAGCGGTCAATCCGTGCTTTCTGTTTCGTAGAGCGTGCCTTTGCTCCTCGCCGTATCCATTCCAGCTCATTACGAAACAGATTCTGCCGTTTGTTCTCCGTTGCTTGCTGTTGTTGAAGCCTTTCCATCCGTTTATCAAGAAAATAAGTATAGTTCCCATTATAATCATAGAGACTGCCTTGATCTAATTCCAGAATACGATTGGACACTCGATCTAAGAAGTATCTGTCATGTGTAATCATGAGAAGTGCCTGAGAGCTTCTGGATAGATGCTGTTCAAGCCATTCAACCGCTTGAGTATCAAGGTGGTTGGTGGGCTCGTCAAGAATGAGTAAATCCGCCTGCCGGATCAAGACTCCAGCTAACAGAACACGTTTCTTCTGACCTCCAGATAAATCGCCCATTCGAGCGTTATATTCGTCAATTCCAAGCTTAGAAAGTATTCGTTTCGCCTCGGATTCTAATTGCCATGCATCGGCTATATCCATCCTAGCACTAACCTCATGTAGGTGTCGTTGTGAATTTGGGTTTTCAGGATCGGCGGAGAGCACTGACAATATATGCTCATATTCTTGAATTAACTTCATTACTGAAGAATTGCTTAAGAATATTTGTTCAAGAATCGTTACATCTGGATCGAATGGAGGATTCTGAGCCAGATACTCGATACTTATCCCATTCATCATCGTAATATTCCCTTGATCAGCAGGTACTAATCCTGCAATTACCTTCAATAATGTTGATTTTCCAGTTCCGTTAATACCGATCAAACCTATACGGTCCCCAGTTGATATACCGAATGAGATCTGATCGAACAATTGCTTGACCCCGAAGCTTTTACTTAGCTGCTCTGCATTCAAGATATTCATAAAAATTTTATTCTCCTACTAATTTTATTGTGTTAGGCTAAGCATAGCATGTAAGGTGACGAACTGAAAGCACCCAAGTATTGACCATAGAAATAGAATCATTCATCAACAAATCAGACTGAGGCCTGCATTGAAACTTCGATTTGTTATTAGTTTAATTATCATTCTCATGCTATACACCACGATCAATTATTATATTGGATGGCACGGATGGCAATTCTTATCTGTTGTTCTAGGGTTCCAATATTCAGTTATTTATTGGATCATCTTCGGGTTCATTACCTTATCTTACATGCTTGCAAGAATCGGCTCTCGTATAATTCCTTACCGATTGGCGAGTTTCATGAGACTTATCGGTTCTTATTGGTTTGCGATCATGGTGTATGCATTGTTGCTGCTGCTTATTGCTGATGCAGTTAATTGGATGCTCAGCTGGACAACACTAGAGCCTAGATTTTATCAATTTATTACAAGCTGCGTGGTTATCATCTTAATTATACTCATAGGTATGCGTGGTTCATGGAATGCTTGGAATCCAATTATTCGAAAGTATGAAGTTAAATTGAATAAGCTGGAAGAACGAGTAGAATCACTCAAAATCGCTGTTGTGTCTGACCTACACTTAGGACATATTGTGGAAAATCGTTACTTGAGCATACTGGTTGATCGTATCAACACTATGGATGCAGACCTGATCTTACTACCTGGAGATGTGATCGACGATAGTGTTGAACCCTTTATTCGCCAAGGTATGGCTGGAATTATGAGTGGAATGAAGTCTCGACTCGGTATCTATGCTGTCCTTGGTAATCATGAGTATTATGGGGGACAGATTGATCCATATGTAAAGTTAATGAACGCTCATGGTATGCAGGTTCTCATGGACGAAACGGTAGTATTAGACAATCAGATTCAGATTGTTGGAAGGAAGGACCGAACAGCTGAAAACTTAGGTTTGAATGGACGTATGAGAGTAGAGGAGCTCCTGGCAGATCTCAATCCTTCTTTACCGATCATCATGATGGATCATCAGCCGCACCACCTAGACATGATAGCTAATGCTGGTGTAGATGTGTTACTCTGTGGACATACCCATAGGGGGCAGATGATGCCTTTTCATTGGGTAACAGGTCGGATGTTTGAATTGGATTGGGGTTACTTAAAAAAAGGAAATCTACACGCCATTGTATCTTCCGGTTTCGGAACATGGGGTCCGCCCATTCGATTAGGAAGTCGTTCGGAGATTATTGAGCTTACGATTAACTTTATCTAACGGATTTTCAATGGAATTCGATAACCAAGCTGACTATTTGATTTCCGTATTCAATAGATAAGAAAGAGTAAATATTTGCAAATTGCACATCTATATGTTATGATTCAAAGGTTGTTTCTATATATTAACCCTCAAGAAGCACCCTCAGCAATTGAAAATTGAATAACACCCCCCTGTAATGTTTCAAATTCCTAAACGTAAAGCAAAGAATTTGTCATCAGTAACACCTGATTCACTGGCACGGTCAAGGAACCGTAAGGACGAAAGAGAGGTAGGGCTTTCGTTGTGTTAGGTCACAGTATGGTTTAACAATTTTGTCAAAGCTTATCATTAGCCTTCTTAATAAGGCTCAATATAATGAAAAACAGGGTAGGTTAAGGGTTAATCGAAGGAAAAGTTATGTGTTGAAGTATACACATAACTTTTTCGCTATTATTATCACTGCATTTGATAAAATATAATAAAATTAAGGTTATTTTAATAATTATCTGATATAGTTTGTAAGGGCTAATAACTTGTATTAGAGAAGGGGTCATGAAATGACAGATAAAGATCAACAATTGGTAGAAGAGGAATATCTGGAAGAACAAGATGATATCCAAGAAGAACAAGAGCTAGCATCAACAGAGCAACCATTAAAGCAATCTACACCAACTAACCGTGCAGCTAAGGTGTGGATGATTGCCTCTATTGTCCTTTTTGCAGCATTGATTTACGCTATCATCCAACCACCTTTTAACGAGAGCAGCGAAACAATTGCTTCGGTTAATGGAGTATCCATATCGAAGGACATGCTCTATGATGAGATGATCAAGACGGGCGGAGCACCTATACTGGATAACATGATCATTGAGGAATTATTGGATCAAGAGGCTGAAGAAACTGGTGTTAAGGTTACAGATAGCGATGTTGAGAGTGAGATCTCAATGATTAAGAAGGGGTTCCCAACTGAAGAGGAATGGACAACTGCTCTAGCACAGAATGGCACGACAGAAGAAAAGCTTCGAATCGACATTGTGAAGCAGGTTCAAATGCGTAAATTACTTGAACCTCAAACACCAGTAACAGATGAAGAAATTAAGTTGTTCTTCGAAGAGAATTTGGAAGCCATGTCAACGCCAGATAAAACTCCAACACTTGATGAGAAAAAGGAAGAAATTCGATATCAGCTTATATATCAGAAAGTATCAGAATTAGCCCCATCGTGGATTGAAGAGATTAAAGCGAAAGCTGAGATTGAGAATTCTCTTGAAGTTAAATAGGTTTGCGAATGACAACGTTTATCGTTGTCATTTTTTATATCTCATAACGATTCGAGAATTGACAAGATGTTAGGGTGCTGATACCATTAATATGGTGATAAAGAGTTGTTGAAAGTAGGCAAATTCGTTGAAAAAAAAAGAAATAAATAGCACAGAAATTGCTAAGCTGGCAGGTGTATCGCGCAGTACAGTTAGCAGAGTTATTAATGATTACTCGAATGTACCTGAGAAAACCAAAGAGAAGGTCATGAAGCTAATTGAGCAGTATAATTATTATCCAAATTTATCAGCGCAGGTGTTAGCTGGTAAGCGTACTCGTACGATTGGGCTATTCCTTATTGATTCAGGTCATGTCTCTACAGATATGATATCCAACCTGTTAATTGCGAGAGTCATCGAAAGCGCATCCTTGTTCGGTTATTATGTACTGACCCATATTATTCGTAATACAGGGGATGAGGAAGCTATTCGCAGCGTTAAAGAAAGCTTCTATCAGAAAAGAATCGACGGTGGAATATTCATTGGTGCCGCGAATCAAGAGCCTTTCCTTGAGCAATTAATTGCTGAAGGCTTTATCGTAGCTGTTGTTGATCAGGATTTACCAGGTCATAATGAATCTAATCGGCTCGTTATTAATTTCGATAACGAATTCGGATCATTACAAGCTATTGATTATCTGGTCAGCTTGAACCATAAGCGTATTGGTTCGATTAACGGAGATTTAGAGCGTCATTCTGGGCCTGCGAAGCTTGAGGGATTTAAGAAAGCTATGAATAAGCATCAATTACAGCTCGTGGACAGTTGGATGATTCCAGGTGACTTCAATGAAGCTAGCGGTTATAAAGCGATTTATGATTTAGTACGAATGAATGGTTCAGAGCTACCAACAGCTATATTCACAGCTAATGATAGTGTTGCCTTCGGTGCAATTCGAGCCTTGAATGAGCTCGGTTTACATGTTCCAGAGGACATATCGATTATAGGCTTTGATGATCATGCGCTTAGCTCACGCTTTAAACCTGCGCTAACTACAATTCATGTCGATTTTGAGGAATTAATGCATAAACTGACCACCGCCTTAATTGATCGCATTGAGAAGGAAACAAAGGTTTTTAAGAAGCTTATGATTGGAGCATCACTCATAATTAGAGATTCCTGTCGAAAAATTTAAGTTTTTTTTGCTTATTTTAAACACGTGTTCATAACAGCTGCAGCCTAACTCAATTAACTGGAGGTTATCATGAATCTATTAATTACTGGAGCAAATCGAGGACTTGGATTTGAGCTAACAGCAGTAGCTTCAGCTAGAGGACATCGGGTTCTGGCTGGTATTCGCAGTCTGGAATCGTCAAGGGAGAAAATTATCGAACTACAGAAGCGCTATCCTAATCAGATTACAATTGTTCCATTAGATACATCCGAAGAACATTCGGTTATGTATGCGGCATCCCAAGTTAATCTTCGTGAATCACACATCGATGGGATTATTAACAGTGCTGCAATATTGTTGGGAAGAGAGCAGAAATTGGAGGAGCTGAGCTTTGAAGATATGGATAGCTCCTTTCGAACTAATCTATATGGACCGATGATGGTTATTAAGTACTTCCTCCCCTTATTGTTGAAGGGCTCTCAACAGAGTATTATTAATATAAGTTCTGAATCTGGAAGCTTCTCGAATGCTTATGGGGGTGACTACCCCTACGCATTAACCAAGAGCGCATTGAATATGTTCTCCGCTCAGCTTCACCAACAATTAACACCTCTAGGCTTTCAGGTATTCGCGGTGCACCCTGGTTGGATTAGAACGGATATGGGTGGTAATCAAGCACCTGACGATGCAGCTGTCTCAGCCAAAGGAATCGTTGATCTCATAGAACGTAAGATACAAGTTAACAATGATGTAACTTTCATCGATTTCCGTGGGCAACCTATGCCAATTTAACGATATGCGGCAGAAGTCTCCGGGAAAGGGGATTTAAGAATGTCGCGTATTAGAGCTCACTTATGGAGCATGCCTCAATTCGATTCAGCTTACTGTAAGGCTGGACTCATAGGTATATATGCAATATGTATACCTGTATTCATCGTTATCGGACTAGGAATGCCAACTGGTTTGGGACTTTCCATTGATATTCCAATTATGAGCATGGCTGGACTGATGCTTTTTGTCATTATCCATTTCTTAATATCTTTACTGGTTGTTTTTATAAGAAGAAGAATACCTCGATTGCTCCTTGGGGCCTTCGTCTCAGCATTTACGGTTATATCAATCGCCTTATATCACTCGAATATTACATATTGGGGCGCAGCTATTCTTAGCGTTATTCTGATTATTATTGGATTCTCAGTAAGCACATCGATCTTCATGATCGTGAGACCACTTCAAAGTCGCATTCTCCAAAATTGTTATATAGGCTTATCCTTCGTCTTGTTGATGCTTGCTATCCAATGGCTGTATGGGCTGGTACCTATTCAATCACCTGCGTACGAGGAGGGGCTGTTATCGGAGACAGTGATCGGGACAATACAGGCTGACAATCCCAGTAAGATGGGACCCTACTCCTATCAATCCCTCACATATGGTAGTGGCATGGATCTACATCGCAAAGAATTCGGGGAAGATGTAGACATCGTCACGAGAACCGTGGATGGTTCGCCCTTGATTAAGCGATGGAGCAGAATTCGTGAGCTGTTCTGGGGTTTTGATAAGACGGAGCTTCCGTTGAATGGGAGAGTATGGCTGCCACAAGGAGAAGGACCTTTCCCGCTAGTCTTAATATTACATGGAAATCACTTAATGGAAGACTTCTCAGATGAAGGATACGCTTATTTAGGGGAATTACTAGCAAGTAAGGGCTATATTACGGTTTCGCTGGATGAGAATTTTATTAATTATTCAGTGTGGTCGGGTGGTTTGACTAATGATATGGAATTAAGATCGTGGGTCATGCTGAAGCATATTGAAGAGATCAGAATTCTTAATCGATTGACGAATAACCCATTATCATCAAAGGTGGATATGAATCGTATTGCACTGATTGGGCATTCACGGGGTGGGCAGGCGGCAGTTCTAGCAGGAGAGAATCCAGATATTCATGACGACTTAAAAGCTATCATAGCCATTGCTCCAACAGATCGACAAGTGGACAAAAGATATCTAAAGATGAACAATATGAATTATTTAGTTATTCAAGGATCTCAGGATGCAGATGTAAGTTCATTTACGGGTGATCGACAATACGAAAGAGCTTCGATGACGAGTAAGGATTATTTGTTTAAAGCATCATTATATATTGAAGGCGCCAACCACGGGCAGTTTAATACAGAATGGGGCAACATGGATTTATCACTCCCGACAGGATTATTATTGAACAAACGGGATATTCTAGATGGAGATGATCAGAGGCGAATAGCCCAAACCTATGTTACGGCTTTTCTAGAAACCACTCTCATGCAAACAAGAACATACTTGCCGATGTTCAAGGATTATAGGATGGCTGCAGACTGGTTGCCAACTGCTTCGTATAGAAATCGGTTTGAGGCTTCCGACTTTATTCGGGTATCTGATTTCGAAGAAGACCATAATATTCAAACTACAAGTATATTCAATGGATCTATCGAGACAATCAGGATGTATGAGTGGAAGGAAGAAATGATTAAGGATCGAGAGGACTCTTCTAAACAAAATCATAGTGTACACCTTTCGTGGACGGAACGGAAAGCAAGCTATATATTCATTATGCCTAATCTTGGATGGAAGGATCGGTTGACTGCCGAATCAATATTCACCTTCTCGCTTGCGAACTTAACAGATCATCCAAACATGGATATAACCATCGAGATGGAAACAGTGGAGGGGGTGAAGATTAGGCGCCCCTTAAGTAAATTTCAGCAGATACTTCCAGCTATTCACACTCAGTTCACGAAGGAGCCTTTTCTAGATATCGCAGTTAGAAAAGGAAGGTATGGAGCATCGACAGAACCCGTATTCCAAACGTATATGATTCCATTGGAGGAATTGTCAAGCGGTAACAGCACCATTAGTAATAAGGAAATAAAATCTATTCGATTCCTGTTCATGAATCCAGAAGAGGGTAGTATCCTATTAGATGATATAGGTTTTTATTAGCATAATCCTCAATACACAACATAAGATGAGTTCATAAAGACGATTCCAAGAGGAGAATGCTGTGTTATAATTAGGTAGAGTATAAGCTTACGTAGAGGAGATGATCAGAATGAGCAAATTATCCACAGAACAATTGGCCGTTTATATGAATAAACTACCACTTTGGAAATTCGAGAATAATACCCTTACTAAAGTATTTCACCGCAAAGACTTCAAGGATTCAATTTCTTTTGTGCTTATGATTGCTGACCTAGCTGAGAAACTTAATCATCATCCTGATTTGCACATACGAAATGATCGTGTATCTGTCATTCTTACTACTCATGATAAGAATGGAGTAACAGGTAAAGACTTCTTATTAGCACAGCAAATTGAATCACTCCTACAAAGGTAATATAAATGAAGCAGCATTTGCAGAATTCTACTGCCGTTGCTGCTTCATTGTTAAATTAAATGAATCAGATGTGTAACCTGCGGTACAGAGGTTACTTTGAGGATATGGTTCGATGCATCATACTCAATTTTGCCTGAACCGATTGTCAGTATGGGCAGATTACCTAGTCCGTAGAAAATGTCATCTGCCAGTGTAAGTATACAAGCTTTTTGCTCTTCTTGACCCATCAAGCTCCATTCCTCTTGATTCATCTCGAATAAATCATAACAATCTTGAATGGAGATGATCGCCTTTGCCATCTCCTCAACAATATCTTCGTATTCACGATTGAACTTCACACCCATGTGTACACACCTTTCTGATGACTTACTCTTTCTTTAGTCCATCATATCAGGTTCATTCTCTTCAATCTAGACCATCGTTAGCTCTGATGAGTATTCACGATTGGAGCTCTTACATTGTGGAATGGTAATATCGAAGCTGCGATCATCAGTACGATGAACGCAATGAGATAGGGTGATACGTAATTCCTAAGTTGACCAGCTAGCATGGGACCGAGGAATGCACCTATTGACAAAGCGATAGACAATAATGAGAACGTCCTCCCATATCGAGAGCCTCCACTTAATTGAATTAACAATGAGGATAAGGCAGGGAATATAATCCCCTTCGCCATTCCGACAAAGAGCAGCAGCATATAAATAGGAGCAGGCAAATTCAATACCATGGCGAAGAAAGAGAAGGCTAATACGACAGCACCTGATAGTGTGCGAATAAATGGTGAGTAACGATTTAGAAACAGCATACTCAGTGTGATCAGAGCGCCTAAGCTTACAACAGAGAATAATAAACCGGTAGTCATGATTGCATTGTTTGAACTGGCCATAAGCGGTAATTCGAAGAATAGAATACCTTGGGAGCAGGACATTGCTACAGGTAAAGCGAATACAATCCATGATACGGAACCAGAGCTGCTAGATATGAATTTCTTCTCTAATTTACCCATAGGTTGTCGATCTACTTCTCGATCGGTAATGAAGAATAATGCGCATATGGCGGTCAAGATTAGCACCCAACCCAATATATTAAAGGCTAAAGCAAATCCAATCTGAGCAACCAGCAAAGCTCCTGCAGCAGGTGAGATAACGGAAGCGAGCGTATGTACTAATCCATTACCTGCCATTAGCTTACCCTGTTGGAGCTGATTTTGGCCAATACGTGCTAATAGTGCCATACATGCAGGGGATAGGAATGCAAGCACAAAGCCACTGATCGAACGGAGAACTAGCAGCTGCCATGGATTGGTGACATGAGATTGGAGTAGGAGAATACATCCTGCCAGTAGTAAACTCAAGACAATGAATACACGACTACCCATTCGATCTACACTATATCCAGCAATTAGGTTTCCAGGTAAATGAGTAATCGAATACATCCCCATGATTAGACCAATGAATGATGGTGTAGCACCAAGAGATACTGCAAAAGGTGTGAGAATCGGATATTGAGCATGAAGATCAAAAAAAGCTACAAATAGAAAAAAATATAACCATAAAGCGGTTTTCACTTCGATTTCCCCCTGCCTCAATAGGATTCCTCTGTCTAGGTGTACGTTACAAAGGGACGGGTTATGTCTATTAAAGTTTTTGTTATCGAAACCTCATCACAAAGGAAAAAGGTGAACTAAATATGAAAACAATTACGGTTGAGCATTTGGTTAAACGCTTTGGATTAGAAATATTAGCAGGTGCATCATATACAGGGCGGAGGCTTATTAAATCGCGGGTCCATCGACCAGGTTTAGAATTTGTCGGCTATTTTGATTTTTTTCCTATGGAGCGGATTCAAATTCTCGGAAGGAAGGAAATCAACTATCTTCATTCGCTGAGTGAAGAGGAGAGAAATCTTAGAATAGGTAATGTGGTCAAATATCATCCCCCTTGTTTTATCGTGACCTCCAATCAGGAAGGGCTTAAATACTTAAGGAAATATTGTGAGGAGGAACAAATTCCATTATTGCGTACAAACATAACAACAACCAAATTTTTGGACTTAGTTGATGCATATTTGGGTAAGGCGTTAGCGCCAGAGATAACCGTACATGGTGTTTGTGTTAATGTGTCAGGTATTGGAGTCATTATTCGAGGTAAGTCAGGTGTAGGCAAAAGTGAGACCGCACATACATTGATACAACGTGGTCATCGCTTAGTTGCAGATGATGTCGTTGTGCTTAAGAAGATCAATCCAGAAACCATTCTAGCCACTCATGATGAGAAAACCAAAGAGTTTATTGCCTTAAGAAGTATTGGATTGATCAATGTGTCACGTCTTTATGGGAGAAGTGCCTTTCAGGAAGAGACACGCTTAGTTCTAGATATCGAGCTTACTAAGTGGGAGGATCAAATGCTGAATAACGATTTAGAGCTGGAACCCAAATTTGTTGATTATCTGGAGGTGCCTATTCCACATATTGAAATCCAGCTTCAACCGGGAAGGAATGTAGCTGGGTTAATAGAAGCTGCTGCTAATAATTGGTATTTGCGTCAACAAGGCTACAGTGCTATGGAAGATTTCATGAAACGATTACAATCTGATTCG